>NZ_JBZXVN010000050.1:31945-60770 GCF_058892305.1 Pelagimonas sp. | reverse complement strand
TGCGAGGCAAAGGCCTCGTTGATTTCCCACAGATCAATGTCCGAGACACGCAGCCCCGCCTTCCGCAACAATTTGGGGATCGCAAAAACCGGGCCGATGCCCATTTCGTCGGGTTCGCACCCCGCCACGGCAAAGCACCGCAACGCCCCCAGCGGTGTCGCATCTGACGTGGCCGCCAGTGCCTCAGAGACCACCACACAGGCCGAGGCCCCATCGGACAGTTGCGAGGCATTGCCTGCTGTCACAAATTTGTCCGGGCCTTTGATCGGATCGAGGCCCGCAAGATCAGGCAGCGTCGTGCCGGGGCGGTTGCACTCATCGCGTGTCACAGTCACGGTCTGTTTTCTGACAATGCCTGTTTCACGGTCCTTGATCGTCATCACGGTGTCCATCGGCACAATTTCCGCATCAAACAGACCGGCCTCTTGGGCCGCTGCGGTGCGCTGCTGGCTTTGCAGGGAAAACGCGTCTTGTGCGTCGCGGCTGATGCCATAACGGGCGGCAACGATATCGGCGGTGTCGATCATTTCCATGTAGATGGCGGGCTTGTTTTCGGCCAACCACGCGTCTTGTATCGCGTTGGTGTTCAGGGTCGGTTGAACCATTGAAATGCTCTCGACCCCGCCTGCGACCACGGCAGAGGCGTCGCCCATCTGCACGGCGGCATGGCCCATTGCGATGGCTTGTAGGCCGGAGGCGCAAAACCGGTTCACGGTTTGGCCCGGCGCGCTGACGGGCAAGCCGCCCCGCAAGGCAGACTGGCGCGCGATGTTCATGCCGGTGGCGCCTTCGGGGAAACCGCAGCCAAGGATGACATCCTCGATTTGCTCATCCGCGATCCCTGCCCGCGCGATGGCATGTTGGATCACATGCCCGCCCAGCGCCGCACCTTGGGTCGCATTCAGCGATCCGCGAAAGCTTTTGGCGAGGCCGGTGCGCGCGGTCGACAAGATCACTGCGTCTGTCATGGATTTACCTTTGCGTCTTCGATGTCTTGCAGGTCGCGCCACAGCACTTTGCCTGCGGGGCTTTTGGGAAGGCTGTCTACAAGCTCAAGCAAACGAGGAACCTTGTAGGCCGCCATGTGGTCTTGGGCCCAGGCGGTGAATTCTTGTGCTGTGAGCGTTGCACCCGGTTTGAGAACGGCCACGGCTTTGACGGTCTGGCCGCGATAGGTGTCCTTTGCGCCAACCACACAGACTTCGGCGATGGCGGGGTGCTGGTAAAGACGGGTTTCGATCTCGGCAGGCCAAACCTTGTAGCCCGAGGCATTCACCATGCGTTTGAGCCGATCAACGATGGTGATGCGGCCTTGGTCGTCGGCGCGGGCAAGATCGCCCGTTCGCAAAAGCCGTTTGCCCTCCAGCGTGACAAAGCTCTCGTGATCCGCCTCGGGATTGTTCCAATAGCCGCGTAGCATTTGCGGCCCGGATACGGCGATTTCACCGACCTCTCCGGCAGGCACCGGTGTCAAAGTGTCAACGTCAAGCAGCACCAGATCCGTGTTCATCACAGGAAAGCCGACGCAACCGCTTTTGGGGGTTTCGACGCTGTTGTGGGTGATCGGCCCCATGGATTCCGTCATGCCATAGACTTCGACGAACTGTAGCCCGGTCAGATCGTGCAGCCGGGTTGCAACCGCCTCTGGCATCGCGCTGCCACCGCCATAGATCAGGCGCAAACTGCTAAGATCGTCCGTTTTAAGCCCTTCGGCATTTAGCAGATCAATGATGGCGGTGGGCACGGTACACCATTGGGTCACACCATAGCGCGCGATCAGTGCGGCGGCGGCCTTGCGATCCCAGCGGGACATGATCACAATCGTTGCCTTTGTGGCAATTGCGACGTTCATGATGCCTTGCAGGCCGACGATATGAAACATGGGCGTTGCGCCCAGATGGACCTCGTCTCCGGTATAGCCGAACCATGTGGCGATGACGTTTAGGGCATGGAGCGCCGAGGCGTGGCTATGAATGCAGCCCTTGCCCCGCCCGGTCGACCCCGAGGTATAGGGCATGACAGCCACGTCATCTACGCCAAGCGCAACCGGCGCATGGGGGCAATCCATCGCCATCATATCGGCCCAGTCGACGACGCCGGGACCGGGTGCAGCGGAGGTGGTCGTGACAAAATCAGGCACCGGGACCGCAAGCGGCGTCGGCAATTCTGATCCGTAATGGGCCGCAATCACATGGTCGAGTTTGCCAGAACCAAGGAGCGGGGCGACATTGGCAACAGTGTCTTGGGCAGAGAAAACCACTCGGATGCCCGCATCTGTGCAGATATACGACACCTCGTCCTGCCGATGCATGGCGTTGATCGGGACGGCGACACCACCGGCGCGGATCACACCGTAAAAGGCGGCCACAAATTGCGGGGAGTTCTGCATATAGATGCCGACACGGTCCCCCTTGGCAATGTGGCAGACCTCTTGCAGATAGCCCGCGATACGCGTCACTTCGGAGCCGAGGGCGGCATAGGTCTTGGTGGCCCCGTAAAAGATCAACGCGGCTTTGTCTGGTACACGCGCCACCGCATCTCGCAGGTTGTCATCCAACGTATGGGTCGCGGGCGGCAATGATTTGGGCAGGCCCGCAGGCCAATGATCGAAATGTGTCTGAAGCATCTTTATCCCGTCCAAACTGGTGTGGTGGCCGGCCCGACATGCCGGGCCTGCCGGGGTTTGAAACTGCCTTACGAAAGGACCCGAGACTGTGTCTCGCGGCTGGTCATCATGCCGATGAAGCCGTTGAACGTGGGCGTCAGGATCGCGGCCCCTGCACCAAGCACATAGCCATGACCACGCTCAAGGTAGAAGGTCGGGATGACATCAAGCAGATACCACAAACCGTGGCCCCAAACGATCAGCGCCGGGGCAAAGGCAAAGTTCACGGCAAAGACCATGATCTCGTGCCACAGGTTTTCGCGGCCCCGGCTTTGGAACAAGAGCGCCAGCACGGCAAACCCCGTGAGCGAGAGACCAGACACGATATAGAAACCGCCCCCCGATGTGACGGCCATGACTGGGTCGCCCAGTTGCAGCCCCCAGAGGATCTGTTGCAGACCGCCCAAAATCGCGCTGACATAAAAGATATTGCGCGCAAGGCGGGAGGTCTCATCCCGCATCATCAACCACATGCCCGAGCCGATAGCCGCCGCGATCAAGATGCCAAAGGCTGCGGTTTGCATCGGCTTGCCTGCATAAAGCGCCGCTTCGGCGGCCAAGGTGCTGGCGGGGGCAACGCCTTGTGCGACACTCCAGCCGCTAAGACCTGTGCCGGAGACATAGCTGGCCAGAACGGTTAGCACAGCGGCCACGGTTGCAAGGCCCAGAAAGATCTTTAACCCCATGGGTTGCGGTGTACTTTCAACCGGTTTAGAGCGCACCGGCGCAGAAGATCGGTTCCACGCAAACAGCACATAGCCAATTAGCAAACACTGCCAGAAGGTCAGAATATTCACGAGGTTGTTCACCTCGCCTTGGGTTAGATGCGGGTAAACCGACCCTAACACGGCCCAGTCATAGCGCTGGATCGGCGCATTCAGGAAGGCCGCGAACGTGTAGACTTGCAGCCCCAGATGCAGCGCGAAATTCCGCTTTTTGATGAAGACGATTGCAAGCACCTGCGCGATGATCGTGCTGAGCGCGAGGAACCACAGCTGAATATGGAAGGCAAAGCCCTGATAGGTGTTCTCAATGCCGGTATGCACCATGTGGTAGATCGCGGCAAAACACATCGCGAACGTCGCCAGGATATAGGCCCCGCCAATGGCGCGGTGGGCTTTGCGATGCTTTTTGCGAAAGGACGGGGTGAACTGGAACATGCCAAGGATCAGAACCGCCCCGCCGAGGATCATGTGCAGGCTGAGCGCGGATTTCTCGACCGGCTCCATGCTGTTGTAATAGCGCACAGGGTCCGTATTACCGTTGCTACCAAACCCGAAATAGGTGCCGGTCACCATCGCCGTCAGATTGTTCCAGAGCGGATAGGCCTCAAGCGCCTCGTCAGCGATTTGCGCATAGGGCACGCCCTCATTGCCTGCCGCTTCGATCCTATCAAACAACTGGGCATGTTCGGGGTCGTAGTTTTGTGGCTGAAGTTTATAACCCGCGTCCCAGACCAAGAGGCTGTAGAACGCCAGCATCAGACAAAAAGCCCCCCAGAGCAGCAGCGACTTGGACAAGCGGCGCTCCTGCTTGCGAGGCGGATCAATCATTTGCGTGGTCATTGCGTTGTTCCTTTGGGCAATGGGAGAAGCAGGCAGCGCAAATCGGGCGCTGCCCCACAATTGTTTGAGGTGTTGGGGGGGTTATTGGCCGAAGCGCTTGATTGGGATGATCGCGTTTACCCACAAACGATCGCCGCCACCGGAATCCCGAACGCTCAGGTCTGTGGTGTACATGGCGTTGAAATTCATCGGGCCGACTTGTTTGGACACCGAAAGGCCAAGACCGCGCTGTGACGCATCTCCCCCCAACATACCGCCATAGGCCCCGTCTGGGTTCTTGTCGCGGCTGACTTGCTCGCGCAGGTAACCGACCCCGCCAAAACTCCAACCATTGCCGACATCTTTCATAGCGGTCAGGTTGAGATGCACTTCGTCGCCGGATGTGTACCCGTTGTCTTTGTTTTCGAAGTTGGCAAAATAAAGCAGATGCGCAGAGGCATTCCAGCCGTCGCGAAGATAGCTGACACCAACGCTTGGCGCGATGCTCCAGAAGTTCTGACCCGGATTGACGAGGCGCGTTTCGTCCCAATCGCCGGGGGTGAAAACACTAAGGCCAGCATTGACGAAAATGCCCGGTGCGGTTTGCCACGAAATATCAATCGGTCGAATTTCGATACTGCCCAGACCGGAACTCGATCCACTGGCCAGTCCAAAGGGGGTTGGAATGTCTTCGCTCTCGATGTCAATGAAGGGCATGGACAAAAAAGCGCGGTACTGTCCGCCCAGGATTTCGTTTCCGGGAACAATTGCGAATTGTAAAACCGTGTCGCGGATCGTGATATCCGTGGGGGTCTCGTTTCCGTCGGAATCATAGTATTTCTGGAAAGACAGGCCGGTTCGGCTACTTGCCGCAATACCCGCGGCGGGGGCCGGTGCGGCAATTGGAACGCCCATTGAGGCCCCAGACGGAATTGTCGGCAAGACGCCGGGTTCGCGGGCTATTGCCGATCCGGTCATGAACGTGGTGGCAAGCAGGCCGGCCGCTGCTTGGGTAATAATTGATTTTGGCGCGTTTCTCATGTCTCTCTCCCTTTTGAGTATGTCTGCGCGCCGCGTTGGGGGCCGCTCCTCCGGGCAGGCCCTCAACGCGCAGCGGCGCGCAAGTGTTAGTTTCTCGTTACTGATGAATGACTTGGATGTCGGTGTTCTCCATTAGGCCCTCGTCGCCAAATTCGACGCCGAGGCCGGATTTCTTGACACCACCAAAGGGGGCATTGGGCTGCAATGCGCCGTGTTTGTTGATCCAGACAGAGCCACATTCCATGCGCAGAGCCAGCGATTTGGCCTTGTCCATGTCGTTGGTCCAGATCGAGCCGCCAAGCCCGGCGTCCGATGCGTTCGCACGTTCCAGCGCGTCTTCGACATCGCGGTAGCGCAGGACCGGCACGGCGGGGCCGAATTGTTCTTCGGTGACAAGCGGATGATCGTCCGCCAAATCAGTCACAATCGTTGTTTCGTGGAACTGGCCGTCACCAGATGTGCCGCCCAGTTGCACAGTGCCGTCTTGGGCTGCGGCCTCGACCAGATGCGCGACTTTTTCATGCTGGAAGGGCGTGGTCAGCGGGCCCATGAGCACGCCGTCGTCCATGCCATTTCCCATAGGCATGTTTTTGGCAACATTGACGAATTCCTCGACAACCGCGTCGTGAATATCTTCGTGCACATACATACGCTTCATCGCGGCGCAGGTCTGGCCGGTGTTAATGAAGGCCCCCCAGAACAGACCTTCGGCAATCGCCTTTGGGTCCACGTCTGGCAAAATGATACCGGCATCGTTGCCGCCCAATTCCAGCGTCAGACGCTTCATCGTGGTGGCTGCGCTCTGCATGACCTTTTCGCCGGTCGCCGTTGACCCGGTGAAGACGATTTTGCGGATATCGGGGTGTTGGGCCATGGCCGCGCCGATGCTTGCGCTTTGATCGTCAGACGTGACGACATTCAACACGCCAGCAGGCAGAACCTCATTCATGATCTGAACGGCCAGCATGGTGGAAAGCGGCGTAAACGGCGACGGTTTGACCACCACTGTGTTCCCAGCGCGCAGGGCGGGCATAATGTGCCAAATCGCAATGATGACAGGCCAATTCCAAGGCAGGATCGACCCAACCACACCCAAGGATTTGCGGTGCAATTCGATGCGGCCTTCGTCAGTGTCTTGCAAGACCTTGACCGGCATGTCCAACGCGGCGGTGGACCGTGTCCAGACAACGGCACCACCCAATTCAAAATGGGATCCGATGCCCCCCAGAGGCTTGCCGTTTTCACGCGTCAAAAGCTCGGCCAGATCACCGGCGCGGGCCTCTAGCGCGTCGGCCAAGGTGTTGATCACCTTTTGACGGTCTGCATCCGGCAAGGCGGACCACGCGGGATACGCGGCTTTGGCTGCGCTGACGGCGCGGTCCAGATCATCGAGGCTGGCGTTTGCGATGTTCCCGATGACCTCGCCCGTGGCAGGGTTCATTACGGCAAAGCTCTCTTGTCCGGCGACCTGACGGCCGCCGATTGTCATGCCCATATCAAGCATAAATCTCTCTCCCTAGTTCGGCGCTGTTTCTCGACATTGGCGGGGATGGAAGGCGAATCGCCTGCTTTGACCGCTAATGCCCTAAAAAGGCTCCTGTATTTCCTCTGATCCGCATGGTGTCATGGCGGAATATAAAAACGATACCCACATAACGTTGCACTTGCAACATTAAGTTGCACGTGCAACATGTAGCCTTTTTGTCGGGAGACAAACCGTTGGCTTAGACCCCGTATCGGAGTAAGAGAAGCGCATGGAAAATCAAAACAAAGCTCCGGTTCGCGACGACATGTATTTCGTTGATGTCGAGGACCCAAATACGGGTGAGACATTTCAAACGCTGAGTATTTCGCGCACGCCTGCCATGCTGATGTCCTTTGCGGCCAACAAGTTTACCGAAGGGGCCTCAAATTACTTTAGCGACAATTTCGGGCTGGGCACGGTGGATTGGCGGATGCTTTTGTTGCTGGCCCGGACGCCGGGAGTCACCTCTGCGCAGGCGGCAAACACTATTGGTGTCGATAAGGGAACTGTCAGTCGCAGTGTGAGCCGGCTGACCAAAAGTGAATTGATCAAACTGGGCGAGCTTCATGCAAATGGGCGCAGCCGTGGTTTGACGCTAAGCCCATCGGGCCGGGCGCTGCACGACAAGGTTCTGCAAGCCGCGTCAAGTCAGAATAGCTTTCTCATGAAAGGGTTTGATCCAGGCGAAATTAGCGTTTTTTGCGATCTGCTTTTACGGTTCACCCAGAACCTGAACGAATTGATTGATCAGGGGAACAAGGCCCCCTAGGGCCTGGACATTGGCGAATGAGCTGAATGGCCTCTGCGCCACCCGGCGGCGCAATCCGCCCAACTGCGGGTGCCATCGGCTGCGAAAACAGCAGCCAACCAATGACCAAATGACTGTGGGCCTTGAGTGCGCCAGAGATGCAAATCAAAAGCACAAGCGCTTCAGCGATTGACCGCAAGTTTCGATCAATCAAACCACGGTTCTGGCGCTCTTCGATCTTTTCTCGCGGTGTTTGGTTTTGATCGAAACTTGCGGCTCGCCTCTGAATGTGACGGGCTGAGCGGCCTAAACTCAGACGCGACGTTTGGCGTCTGCTAACCCTATGTGACCTGCGAGACGAGGCCAACATCCGCCTCGGATCAAACCGTGACATCAATCTCAGCCCCCCCCGCAGCCACCTAACGCATCACGGGCCTCTACAAAGACGTTGCCGTACAACGCCCCTGTCAAATATTGTGGAACGTTTCTTGAATGATACGATCAGCCACGGGCGAAAGCTCTCGGTCTGAGCGGGCGATCACAAAGAACGGTGACACAAGAACCTCTTCGACAACATCCAATCGCACGACCTTCATATCCAATGCCGAGTCCGCAAGAAGCTCGGCGACCTCATGCGATTGCGAGGCGATGGCAGTTGACTGCTCCAACAGGGCCAAAGCGACAAGCAAAGAAGACGTATTGGTGATCTGAGACGGCAAATCGACCTGATTGCTATAAAAGGCGGCCTCAACCGCCGCGCGAATTGGGGTGCCGCGATCCTGAATGATCCATTCATAATCCCTGAGCTCGCGCAGCTGGATGGATTTCCGCTTTGCCATCGGATGGTCCCGATAGACCAACATTGAAACCACTTCATTGCGAGCCGGGTAGATCCGGTACATCTGACTGTCAAAAGCTTTGTTTGGGCGCGCAACAACAAAATCAAAAAGACCTTCGTCAAGCCCACTCATCAACGTCGCAGACGGGGCAACTTCAATTGTGAATTCGATTTGCGGCGCTTGCAGGCGCATGGCGCGCACCACCGGCACAACAAGACCAACAGCGGGCCCCGTCACCGTGCCGATGCGAACCGACCCGGCGTGTCCGCTGGCGATATTGGTGACATCCATTTCCAGCTTGTCGAAACCTTGAAGAAGTTGTCGTGCGTGTCCAATGACCGCTTCGCCAACCGGCGTCGGCTCCATCCCTTTTGGATGCCGCGTAAACAAAGCAGCCCCGATCAGGTTTTCGACGTCTGACAGCATTCGGGATGCAGCCGGTTGAGACAGCGCAATGCTCTCTGCTGCAACTTGCAACTTTCCGGTTCGCGCAATCTGCGTGACCAGACGAAGATGGATGTGTTTGAGGCGTCGGGCAAAGTCCATAACACCACCTCATTACAAAACTGTTATGCAAATGTCCAATTATAGAATTATACTGTTATGCCCGCCCACGCTATGCAGACTCGAGCCTTATCGCTCGAAATGAGAAAACGTGCGACTGATCTGGATCGAGACGCGCAATTTGGGAGGAAACCATGAAACTTTCGCGCCTGCTTATGACAGCAGCGGCAACCGCACTCGTGTCTGCTGCAGCCTTCGCTGAGGGTACTGTTGGTATCGCAATGCCAACGCAATCATCTGCCCGCTGGATTTCCGACGGCAACTCTATGGTGGAACAATTCAAGGCCGCTGGCTACGAGACCATCCTGCAATATGCCGAAGACGACATCCCCAACCAATTGGCCCAGATCGAAAACATGATCACCAACGGTGTTGATGTTCTGGTTATTGCAGCCATTGATGGCACAACCCTGTCGAATGCTCTTGAGAACGCCCATTTTGCTGACATCCGCGTCATCGCCTATGACCGTTTGATCCGCGACAGTGAATATGTCGACTATTATGCCACCTTTGATAACTTCAAAGTCGGTGTTCAACAGGCCACGTCCCTTGTTCAGGGTTTGGGAGAACGCTTTGGCGATGGTCCCTACAATGTTGAACTCTTTGGCGGCTCGCCTGACGACAACAACGCCTACTTTTTCTACAATGGCGCGATGTCCGTGCTCGACCCGTTGATTGCCGATGGCACTGTTAACATCGTTTCGGGTCAGATGGGCATGGAGACTGTTGGGACGTTGCGTTGGGACGGTGCCGTGGCACAGGCCCGCATGGATAACCTGCTGTCGGCCCATTACACCGAAGAGACTGTACACGGTATTCTGTCGCCTTATGACGGTCTGTCCATCGGTATCATCTCCTCGCTTAAGGGTGTCGGCTATGGCTCCGGCGATCAGTTGATGCCGATTGTATCGGGTCAGGATGCGGAGCTTCGCTCTGTCAAATCCATGCTCGCTGGTGAGCAATACTCCACCGTCTTCAAAGACACGCGTGAGCTTGCTCGTGTCACCGTGGGCATGGTCGATGCGCTGCTGGCGGGTGGTGAGCCTGAGATCAACGACACCGAAACCTATAACAACGGTATCAAGGTCATCCCAAGCTACCTGCTTGAGCCTGTCTCTGTTGATAGCTCCAACTGGGAAGAGGTGATCATCGGGTCCGGCTACTACACAATGGACCAAGTTAAGTAATCTGACTTTTACATAGGCCTGTCCGTTTTCGGGCGGGCAGGCCAGAACAATGACAAAGGCGAGATTATGGACGCGCTACTCGAGATGCGTTCTATCACCAAGGAATTCCCTGGTGTTAAGGCGCTCGACACGGTTAACCTTTCCGTCACAAAAGGCGAAATTCATGCGATCTGTGGTGAGAACGGGGCGGGAAAATCCACGCTGATGAAGGTTCTTTCCGGCGTTTATCCGGCCGGTACCTATGATGGCGAAATCCACTATGATGGCGCGCTGGTAGAGTTCGGGGACATTTCGGACTCTGAAGATCGCGGTGTGATCATCATTCACCAAGAGCTGGCGCTCATCCCACAGCTGTCAATTGCCGAAAACATCTTCATGGGCAATGAACGCGCGAAACGGGGGATCATCGACTGGCGCGACACCAACCAACGCACCGAGATGTTGCTCAAGAAAGTGGGGCTATCCGAGCCGCCCAGCACCATGGTCGACAAGCTCGGCGTCGGTAAACAACAGCTGGTTGAGATCGCAAAGGCCCTGTCCAAAGACGTGCGTCTGCTGATCCTTGATGAACCGACGGCCGCGCTTTCGGAAAGCGACAGCCAAGCGTTGCTTGATCTGATGTTGGAGCTCAAGGAGCAAGGTGTCACGCAAATCATCATCAGTCACAAGCTCAACGAAGTACGCCGCGTCGCCGATACGGTCACGGTGATCCGTGATGGGTCAACGGTGTCGGTGATGGACGCTGCCAACGCTGAGATCAAAGAGGACCGCATCGTTCGCGATATGGTCGGCCGCGATATGGCAGATCGCTACCCCATGCGGGAGCGCAAAGCCGACGATATATTGATGGAGGTCAAGGATTGGAATGCCTGGCATCCTATCCACGCCGAACGTCAGATGATCAAAGACGTGAACATGACGGTGCGGGCTGGCGAAGTCGTTGGCATCGCTGGTTTGATGGGCGCGGGTCGCACCGAACTCGCTATGAGCCTGTTTGGACGTTCCTACGGGCGCAACATTTCTGGTGTGGTCGAGATGTCGGGCAAACCGGTGAATGTAAGCACCGTCAGCAAGGCAATCGAGGCGGGACTTGCCTATGTGACCGAAGATCGCAAATCTCTCGGGTTGGTGCTCGAAGAGTCGATCCAGCGCAACATCAGTTTGGTGAACCTGCCGGAAGTGTCGAGCAACCACATCCTAAACGAGGGTCGCGACACGCAGGTCGCGGAACACTACCGCTCGGCGCTGAACATCCGCACCCCAAGCGTGTTCCAAAAGGTGATGAACCTGTCGGGGGGCAACCAGCAAAAAGTGGTTCTGTCCAAATGGCTGTTTGCCGAACCCGAAGTTCTAATCCTCGATGAACCCACCCGCGGCATCGACGTTGGCGCGAAATTTGAAATCTATGGGATCATCAATGACCTGTCCAAGCAGGGCAAAGGTGTTGTGATGATCTCGTCCGAGATGCCCGAGCTATTGGGCATGTGCGACCGCATTTATGTAATGAACGCTGGCGCGTTTGTTGGAGAACTAGCCGCAGAAGATGCCAGCCAAGAGCGGATCATGTCGCTCATCGTGACCGAATAGGAGACCTCGATATGGCCACAACAGATGAGAGCGCAAAGGCGCCAAAACAGTCGAGCATCGGGGAATACCTTGTCCGTCACATGCGTGAATACGGGCTGCTGTTTGCCCTGATCGGTATTATATTGTTCTTTCAGTTGGTGACGAACGGCACGCTCTTGAAGCCGGTCAACGTAACGAACCTATTGCTACAAAATAGCTATATCATCATCATGGCGCTCGGGATGCTCATCGTCATTGTGACGGGGCATATCGACCTGTCGGTGGGATCCGTGATGGGCTTCGTTGGGGCTTTGGCCGCGGTGATGATCGTCGAATTTGACCAATCCACGGGTGTCACCATTGTGACCTGCCTGGTCGCAGGAGGCCTAATCGGGGCCGCACAGGGGTATTGGATCGCCTATTGGAATATCCCGTCTTTTATTGTGACACTTGCGGGCATGCTGGTGTTTCGTGGCCTGTCGCTTTGGCTGCTTGAAGGGCAATCCCTTGGCCCCTTCCCTCGTGAATTCCAGATGATTTCGAACGGGTTCGTTCCTGACATCTTCCCGCAAGGCGTCTCTGACCTCGCGGCGAACCTTCTGGGGGTCAAGCGCATCAACGTTTTGGCGCTTGCCACCGGGATCATCGCGGCCTTTTTGATCACATGGATGGGCCTAAAAGGCCGCGCCCAGAACCGTGCCTACGGAATGGAACTTGAGCCAAGCGCGTTCTTTTATGCCCGTGTTGGTATCACCTCTCTGGCGCTGATCTTTATCTTCTACAAACTCTCAACCTTCCGTGGCTTGCCAAACGTATTGCTGACCATGGGTGTTCTGACGATCATTTATGCCTTCTTCACCGAACGGACGATCACGGGCCGCCGTATGTATGCGCTTGGCGGCAACGAAAAGGCCGCAAAGCTATCTGGTGTAAAAACCCAGCGCCTGACCTTTCTGGCCTTTGCCAATATGGGGGTGCTTGCCGCGGCAGCTGGAATGGTCTTTGCAGCGCGGCTGAACTCCGCGACACCAAAGGCTGGCTTTGCGCTTGAACTCGACGTGATTGCGGCCGTTTTCATCGGCGGTGCGTCGATGTCCGGTGGTGTCGGCAAGATTGTCGGCGCTGTGGTCGGTGCCTTTCTAATGGGTGTGCTGAACAATGGTATGTCCATCTTGGGCATCGGCATCGACTATCAACAGGTGATCAAAGGTCTCGTGCTCCTCGCTGCTGTGATCTTCGATGTGTACAACAAATCAAAGCAGGCCTGATATGAGCTTTAAGCCCGCAAAATGGCCCCGCAAACTGCGCTCTGCCGAATGGTACGAGGGAAGCACAAAAGACGTGATCTACCATCGCGGCTGGATGAAGAACCAAGGCTATCCTGACGACCTTTTCGACGGACGCCCAATTATCGGCATTCTGAACACTTGGTCCGACATGACCCCTTGCAACGGTCATCTGCGTGAACTGGCGGAAAAGGTGAAGGCGGGAATTTGGGAAGCCGGAGGCTTTCCAATGGAGGTCCCAGTCTTTTCCGCCTCTGAGAACACCTTTCGCCCCACGGCGATGATGTTCCGCAACCTTGCTGCTCTGTCAATCGAAGAGCAAATCCGCGGACAACCTATGGATGGCTGTGTGTTGATGGTGGGCTGTGACAAGACCACTCCGTCGTTGCTTATGGCCGCGGCCTCTTGTGACTTGCCCTCAATTGTCGTGACCGGCGGACCAATGCTCAATGGTTGGTTTCAAGGTGAACGGGTCGGAGCGGGCACGCATTTGTGGCGCTTTTCCGAGGCCGTTAAGGCGGGCGATATGACCCAAGAGGACTTCCTCAAAGGTGAGACAGCCGTTACGCGCTCCTCCGGCACCTGCAACACCATGGGCACGGCCTCTTCAATGGCGGCCATGTCCGAAGCCTTGGGCATGGCCCTCTCGGGGAACGCGGCAATCCCGGCCGTGGACAGCCGCCGTCGGGTTATGGCGCAATTGTCCGGCCGTCGCATCGTTCAGATGGTCAAAGATGATTTGAAACCCTCGCACATCCTCACCAAAGACGCGTTTGAAAACGCGATCCGCTGCAATGGTGCCGTCGGCGGATCGACCAATACCGTTGTGCATATGTTGGCCATTGCCGGGCGTATTGGCGTGGACTTGACGCTCGACGATTGGGACCGCTGCGGGCGCGATGTCTCGACCATCGTGAACCTGCAACCCTCGGGTGACTACCTGATGGAGGAGTTCTTCTATGCCGGGGGCCTTCCTGTGGTGCTGAAGCGGCTCGCTGAGGCGGGCAAGTTGCACCAAGACGCGCTGACCGTCTCCGGGGAAACTATTTGGGACGAGGTCAAGGATGCGGAGAACTGGAACGAGGATGTGATCCGCCCCGTCGACAAACCGCTCACGGAAAAAGGTGGGATTGCGGTGCTGAAAGGCAATCTCGCCCCCAATGGCGCAATCTTGAAACCCTCTGCTGCCTCGCCACATCTGATGCAGCATCGCGGTCGCGCGGTCGTGTTTGAAGACATCGACGACTACAAAGCCCAGATCAATGATGACAGGCTCGATATCGACGAAACCTGCATCATGGTGCTGAAAAACTGTGGTCCCAAGGGCTATCCCGGCATGGCCGAGGTTGGAAATATGGGCCTACCTCCAAAGGTGCTAAAGAAGGGGATCACGGACATGATCCGCATTTCGGACGCGCGCATGTCCGGCACGGCGTATGGAACTGTGATCCTGCACACCTCGCCCGAGGCGGCCGCAGGAGGACCGCTGGCGGTCGTTCAAACCGGTGACATGATCGAGGTCGACGTAGAGGGCCGACGCCTGCACCTGGACATTTCGGAAACGGAGCTGGCGGAACGGCTTTCACACTGGCAACCGCGCCACGATATCGCCGAGTCGGGCTATGCCTGGCTGCATCAAACCCATGTCGAAGGGGCCGACACGGGGGCCGATCTTGGTTTTCTCAAGGGCTGCCGTGGGGCCCCTGTCGGAAAGGACTCGCATTGATGAAAATCGCACTCATGGGCATCGGTAAGATTGCTCTGGATCAGCATGTTCCGGCGATTAACAACTCGCCAGTATGGGACCTTGCGGCGACGGTGTCGCGCCGAGGCACCGTAGACGGCATTCCTGCCTACACTGATCTGGACGACATGTTGGACGCGCACAAGGACGTGCGGGTTGTCTCCCTGTGTTTGCCGCCTGCGCCACGATATGTAGCAGCACAGACGGCCATCCGCGCAGGGCGCCATGTCATGTTGGAAAAGCCGCCCGGTGCAACGCTGTCGGAATGCCATGCCCTAGAAGCTTTGGCGCGCGAACACCGCGTGTCCATCTTTGCGACATGGCATTCGCGTGAGGCGGCAGGTGTGGCAGGTGCCAAGGCATGGCTGGCTGACAAGACGCTACGCAACATGACAATCACCTGGAAAGAAGACGTGCGGCGCTGGCATCCTGGTCAGGACTGGATTTGGCAACCAGGAGGCTTAGGCGTGTTTGATCCTGGTATCAATGCGCTGTCGATTGTGACGGAGATCCTTCCCGACCCAATTCACGTTGAACACGCGCTCTTGGAAACCCCCGAGAACTGCCAAACGCCCATTGCCGCTGCAATCCGCTTTGCCCATCCCAAAGCGGCCAAGATCGACGCCGCGTTCGATTTCCGCCAGACAGGCGATCAAATCTGGAAGATCGAAGCCGAGACGGATCAAGGAACACTAGTTTTGTCAGACGGTGGCGCAAAGTTGACCATCAATGGCGACAGCATTTCTGACCCTGATGGACTAAGCCTAATGGGCGAATACCCACGCTTGTATGCCCGCATGTTAGACTTGGTCGTCCAAGGTAAAATCGACATGGATCTGGCGCCGATGCGCCACGTAGCGGATGCCTTTACACTCGGGCGTCGCGTCTTGGTCGACCCATTCATCGAATAGCGCAGCCATGCAACCGCAAGACGGTTGACAAGGTGCGCGATCACAAAAGCTCACAAGGAGACCCCTGATGAAGACCCCTTTAACAGGTATTTTGCCCGTTGCCCCCACCCCCTTTCTCGACGATGGCAGCGTGGATGAAAATGGGATGCGCCGCGTTCTCGATTGCCTGATCGACCAGGGCGTCGATGCGATCTGCATTCTGGCGAATTATTCCGAACAATTCGTTTTGTCCGACGACGAACGGTCGACTTTGACGCGCATTAGCCTGGAACATGTCGCAGGTCGCGTTCCCGTCATCGTCACCACCAGCCACTTTTCGACCCAGATTGCCGTGAAACGCGCCGTTGACGCACAAGCAATGGGCGCGTCGATGATCATGATGATGCCTCCCTATCATGGGGTCGGGCTGGTTCCCGGCGAGACAGGACTTTTTGAGCATTTTCAGGCCGTATCCGACGCGATCAACATCCCGATTATGGTGCAAGACGCCCCTCTCTCTGGCGTTGTGTTAAGCGTGCCGTCACTGGTCAAGATGGCGCAGGAGATCGAAAACGTCAGCTATTTCAAAATGGAAACGCCCTTTGCTGCGGACAAACTCGCCGCATTGATCGAAGCAGGCGGCGCTGACATTATCGGGCCCTTTGACGGCGAAGAGGCCGTGACCCTTTTGGCAGATTTGGACGCCGGGGCAACCGGCACTATGACCTCTGCGCTGCAACCGGAACAGATCCGACCGATTGTCACCCGCTATCTAGCCGGTGATCTGGACGGTGCCATGGCACAATGGAAACACTGCCTGCCGCTGATCAATCACGAAAACCGCCAATGCGGTCTGCGCGCGGCCAAAACTGTGATGATGGCCGGCGGTGTGATCAAATCGGACCACGTACGCCATCCGCTCAACCCCATGACCGAAAGAACCAAAACCCGATTGCTGCAACTGGCCGGTGAGCTTGACCTCATTGCCATGAGCTGGGGCAAATAAGGAAATCGTACCTATGACCTTTAAACCACATGGGAAGCACTTGATTGCCGGAGAATGGGTGGCAAGCGATACTCGCTTCGCCTCCGCACCAGCGCAGGGCGACAGCCACATGTTTAGCGTTGCGACAGCGACGGACGTGGATCGCGCCTGCATCGCTGCAGAAGAGGCGTTCTGGTCCTTTGGCGCGTCCTCCCGGACGGACCGCGCTGCGTTTCTCCACGCGATTGCAGATGAAATCGAAGCCCGTGGCGAGAGCATCACAGCCATCGGCACACAAGAAACGGGCCTCCCCGAAGCCCGACTTCAAGGGGAACGCGGCCGGACGACCGGCCAATTGCGCCTGTTCGCCGATCACATTCTGAAAGACGACTATTTGGATCGACGGCATGATCCAGCTCTGCCAAATCGCGCCCCACTGCCGCGGCCGGATTTACAGATGGTGCAGCGCCCTATTGGCCCGGTTGCAGTCTTTGGTGCCTCGAACTTCCCGCTGGCCTTTTCGACGGCCGGAGGGGACACCGCGTCGGCATTGGCGGCGGGCTGTCCTGTGGTGGTCAAAGGGCATCCGGCCCACCCAGGCACCGGTGAGATCATCGCCGAAGCCATCCACGCGGCCATCAATAAATGCGGTGTTGCCCCCGGAACCTTTAGTCTTTTGCAGGGTGACACCCGCGAGATGGGGCAAGCCCTAGTCCAGCATCCGTTGATCACTGCGGTTGGCTTTACCGGCTCACTTGGTGGCGGTCGTGCTCTCTTTGATCTCTGCGCCGCCCGGCCAACACCGATCCCGTTCTTCGGGGAATTGGGCAGCGTCAATCCAATGTTCCTCCTCCCTGAAGCGCTGGAGACACGCGCGCAAGAGCTTGCCTCGGGCTGGGCGGGGTCGCTGACAATGGGCGCGGGCCAGTTTTGCACGAACCCCGGTGTGGTGGTGGTGATTGACGGCTCGGGTGCCACCGCTTTCATCGACGCGGCAAAGACCGCACTAGATGCGGTCGGGGCCCAAACCATGCTCACGGATGGGATCGCCGCAGCCTACCGTGCAGGTCGGGATACTTTGGCCGCCTCCTCTGGCGTCGACGTTCTGTTGAACACTTCCGATCAGGACCGCAGCGCGTTGCCCAACCTCTTTGTGACCACCGGAGCCGAATGGCTGTCCAATCCCAAACTGTCTGACGAGGTCTTTGGACCGCTGGGCATGGTCGTTCGCGTCGCTGATGAGGCCGAAATGCTCAAAGTCGCGCGGGGTCTTGAGGGGCAATTGACCTGCACCCTACACATGGACGACGGCGACACAGGTCTGGCGCAAACCCTGATGCCCGTGCTCGAACGCAAGGCCGGACGGATCATGACCAATGGCTTCCCGACCGGTGTCGAGGTCTGTGACGCCATGGTTCACGGTGGCCCCTATCCGGCCTCAACCAATTTTGGGGCGACCTCCGTCGGCACCCTTGCGATCCGCCGCTTCTTAAGGCCCGTGTGCTATCAGAATATTCCCGATAGCCTGCGACCGGCCGATTTGGGGTGAGACTTGTCTGACGCGGCGGAAAACGTCGCTTGACCTCTCATTGGGCATGCGGCGTGTCACCGTCGCGTGCCCTTTGTTTTTTGGCCCGAACACCAGATTGGTGTCTAAAACACGATGACACCATCACTTCGGCCCTCTGCTCTTGCAGCAAAGACCCGGACCGTCCTTGGGTGGTTTTGACCCACACCGAGAGCGCCGTTTTATCAAGGCATCAACATGCCGGAAAACGGATTTTTAGGCCCGCAAAGATCCGCGATAGACCGACAGCTTCCAAAGCAACCGCCGCCTCGTTTGGCGGCCTTAGCGACATGGTATCGAGATTTCCTCGCTGTGATCAATGAGGTCTCACAAGGCCCATGGCGGCCACTTTTCGCATGAAACCCTGCGGCTCAACAGCGTCCCTATCCCGGTCATTTGCGTTGTCGACACGCCCCCTCATCGCGTTTTCGAATAGGCTTTGTCCAAAAGCCTCCGAAGCTTTTGCCCCCGTCGTGGATTGACAGTTTCAACCCAGTCAATCTTGCCGATCAGAGACGCCCTGAAAACAGGATCCAAAAGGCGTGTGTCATCTGCCATTGCGCAGGCGTGAATAACCGCCTTTAGCGTATCGAAGGTTTTGCGATCGACGTTCAGATGCGCATTCACAACCACACCTGTTACCATCTGCCGAGACGTGCGTGACATCACGCGGGTTTTGCTCCGGTTGAGTGCAAACCCCGCGTCGCGAACTATGCGAGGAACACATCCTAACAACGGTCCGACAATCCGGTGATCTCCTGAAAAGCTCAGATCGTCCGCGTAACGGCTGTAGCTTGCATCAAGGCCGCTGGCCAGCGCGGACAACCGATTGTCCAGTGCAAAGGAGACATGGTTTGCGAGGGCCGGTGAAATGGGCGATCCCTGTGGCAAATGCGGATTTCGATACACTGATCTGTCCGCAACACCGAGGCGTTCCAAAATACGCGGCGGCGTTGATGTTGTACACAATGCCGTCAAATATCCAGCAACGGCATGAGGGTAGCCAAGGCACCTAAACAATCCAAAAATCCGCCCCGATCCAATCGAAGGAAAGAAATCTTTGAGGTCAAAGCAAAGAACGACATCTTCACCAGCATGTTTGTTGGCGGCCTGAAGACAAGTTCGCCCCCTGACAAAACCAAATGCGTTTTTGTGGGCCGGTAGTTTGTCGACGATGCCTCGAAGTATCTGATGTTGAATAGTTTTCAAAGTGACCTTGGGGGCCTCGATCACCCGGACACCACCGGCTTTCTTGGGCTTTAAAACATAGTGGTAGTGATTGACGGCCATATCGCCGTGCTCTTCAAAACGGTTATGTCTATCGGCGAAATAGTCAAGACGATCCGTCGACAACATCAGCCAATCGGCCAGGCTTTCTAGCGTCGGCAATTGCGGCACATCCAAATCATTGAATGCCGAAATAGGAGCCATAACAGGCGCGCGTAGATCAGGGGATGGCCAGATATTGCGTTTCTGGCAAAACCGATAGGCCCGTTCGAAATTGTAGATATTCGAGAGAACAGGCATGACGGCTTTTACCGGCGGAGCGTATTGAGACGGAAAATACAAAAGTAGTTCATCGGCGATTTCAGGCAAAAGCCTATGAAGAACATGGGGGAACCTCCGGCGCAATGAAGACAGCAAGACGTCTTTTGACCACGCCCCAAGTGTTAAACTTGCTGCGATATTGTGCGAAAACTGCCGCCTATTCATCGAAACCAACATACTGCAACGAACGATCTCTGCTCTTCTTGTCCTGCGCTACCCATCCTGGGTAAAACCCAGTGGCGGTAGCGCCATGTTTGCCTAGGTTTTGATCGAAGACGGGGATGCCCCGCCCCTGTCCATACATCGCTGCACAGACTATCCAGAGATCGCCGTTGCGCAGAATACTATGCGAAAACAGATCGAGTTTGCCAAGAACGCCGGCTCATTTATCTTTAGAAGGGTATTTTCGGTTCCGCGGACAGACTGCCCCCCCCCCGAGTGATCCGAAATGGACCCAGAATTCAGTCAAGAAATCGGTCAAGAACTCTGAATGACATCCTGATCATCAAACTGGACGGTGATCGGCGTGGACTAAGGCCCCATCTAGACCGACCAAAGCCGACCCGCTTGCTTGGCTCTGGGGGATGCTTTTGATCTGACCAAGAGCCTGCTTACAGACCTGCGAGGGGGTTTAAATCCGCCCGAGAAGATCAGTAGAGAACGAAGTGGTCTCTTTGTGTGTCATCACAACAAAGAAAGTCGTGTATCTTTCAACATAGGGATCATTGCTGAGAGTTTCCTCACATACGTTGTGAAAATCCTCCATATCTGCAAAGTGTCCGATTGCGATAAGGTCGATTTCCCCTGTCGTGGAATAGACTGCGTTAATCGCTGAGTTCCGTTGCAGCCTGTTGATCAAGCTCTTCAGCTGCTTGTCCCCATGGCCTTTGGTGACAATCGAAATAACGGCTTTCAAGCGCCGCTCCAGCTTTGCAGGATCGGCCAGAAAGACCGATTTTTTCAGTATGCCACGCTGCATAAGAGATTTCACGCGCCGAAGACAGGTTGAGGGGGTAGAATGCACCAGGTCTGCCAATTGGGTTTGGGTCAGTGAGGCATCCTCCTGCAAAGCTTCTACTATTCGGATGTCTATCTGGTCCATGGCGGCCTGCGCTGTGTCAAAGTGGTGAAATTCTCCACTTTATTGAAGAATATGATCACACCGGTCAACGTATATCGAATAGTTTACCTTTCACATGTGGCAACTGTTGGTCAGGAGACAAATATGAGCTTTGCGATTGGGATCGGTTCGAACATCCGCAAATCCCCCTATTACGAGGCGACGTTGGCCGACGGTGTCGCCTGCTTTTCCGTCTATAATCACATGTATATTCCGGCGCATTTTGGCGATCCGGAAGCAGAGTACAATCGGTTGATCCAAGGGGTCGCCATGTGGGATGTGGCGGCACAGCGCCAGGTGGAAATCGCCGGCTCCGATGCGCTGGCTTTGCTCGACTATCTCACCCCGCGTGACCTCACCACAACTCAAGTTGGACAGGGGCGATACGTGCCGCTCTGCGATCATGCCGGGCATCTCATCAATGATCCGGTTCTCTTGAAACTGTCAGAGACACGGTTCTGGCTGTCGATAGCCGACAGCGACATCGAACTTTGGGCCAAGGCCATTGCCGCCGAGCGGGGCCTGTCGGTGAACGTCTTTGAACCAGACGTGTCACCGATGGCGGTTCAGGGGCCCAAGGCCGAAGATCTCATTGCGGACTTGTTCGGCGACTGGGTTCGGGACATTCGCTACTTTTGGTTCCGTGAGACCGAGTTGCAGGGCATTCCTGTTGTGTTGGCCAGATCAGGCTGGTCCAAACAGGGCGGGTTTGAACTGTATCTAACAGATGCCAGCAAAGGCGGCGCGTTGTGGGACAAGGTCAAACAAGCGGGTGCCAAATTTGGTATCGGCCCCGGAGCGCCCAACGATATTGAACGGATCGAAAGCGGGCTGCTGTCCTATGGGGCTGATGCGCGCCACCTCGGCTATCCGGCCAATCCGTTCGAGCTTGGGCTTGGCAAACTTGTCGATCTGAACAGTGGCAAGGATTTCATTGGGCGCGAGGCGCTTTTGCAGGTCAAGAAAGATGGGCCAGCACGGCAATTTACAGGTTTCGACATTTCCGGCACCCCCATCACCGCCAGTCAACATCCCACGCCCCTGACCTGCAACGATCGCGACGTGGGGGTGATCACCGAAATGGTGTTTTCGCCTCGCTTGAACCGAAACATCGGGTTGGGATTGCTGACTGCGCAAAGCGATGACGACTTGGGTGCCCTCCAAACACGTCATGACGGCGAAATAAGACGGGTGACAGTCACCGGCCTGCCTTTCAATTGATCGTGCCGAACGACGGACTTCGCCAACACAACAGCTTCGGAAAAGGGATTAACAGGCGTTCGTTCCCCTACCCCGGACGGATTTGGTCTACGGACGAAGTGACAGCTATGCCTAAAGCGGTATCGCGGTTCAGAGCGGCAATGCGGATGTGAATGTCTGCACCCTGCCATTCAAAGCCACAGACCATTAGCGACTGTCCAAACAGGTTACTACACGGCATCCGTGTCCCGTCAGTGGTCTTGTTGGACACCACAAGGCGGGCAACGTGTCTTGGGCACTGATCTCCGATCATCCGACCGCCTTGCTATGGGCAATTGCGACGTTGCTCGTCGGCATCATGGGCTTATGGTCTGGACCATGATGTACCCAACCTCAATTCCATTGCCGGTGGTGACCTCGAGGGCTCGAACCTCACGTATTGCTTCGTCGCCCCCGATATACAACTTGCGCCAATTGCGGCGTGTGGGGCCACCCTGCTTGCCGGCGTCCATGCGCCCTCCCTCTGGGATTTGATGCCGGTGCTGTTGAAAAGAGGTCTCTGTGGGATAGCATAAACTGTTGAAATCCCGCACCGTTTTAACCATCTCAGGATCACAATAAATCGACAGCAATTCTCGTTGCGTCAGCGCTGTACAATAAGAAGGCCAATACTGAATCTTGTACCTCGTAGGGTATTCCCCCCATTTAACATGGGGCCAAGCGGTAGAATTCAGGCGGCTGCTTTTCGTTTCATGGCGGGTGTGATGCCGCCGAGGCCTTTGTTTGGTCGCTGGTTGTTGTCAGTCCAGAGCCATCCCGGTGCCTGATGGGTGCTGTTCCGTCTCGATGGTGTCAAAGATGTACTGGCGAACCATTCCCCTCGCATTGTACGATTGTAGCGCTCAATGTAGACGTTCTGCTGCGGCTTGCCGGGGTGGATGTACGCGAACCGCAGGATGCGTTTCCCAGCCCCTTCCATCAGCTTGCCTCTGATATTTTCGGGGCCATTCCCGACACGTATCCCCCAAGGTTTCCCGCGTCATTCAATGATCTGGTTCAGGCTGCGCACGACACGCCCGGCAGGCAGGCAGTGAGAAGTCCGCGCCGGTGCCCCAACCCTCGCGGTTGAAGTCATCCAGCACATTTAGCGAGCTGATCGGCCATAAAAGTCATCGACCATGTCTCATTTGGCTCTTCAGGCACCGCCAAGAGTTCTGGCTTGTCCCGTTTGAGTCGCTGCTTGGGTTTTATTCGCAAATTGGGCTTCAGTTCACGGAAGACCCGTTTGTGGTTCCAGCCATAGCCATGAACGTTGCGCAGGTACAAAAAGCACAAGCCAAATCCCCTTGAACGCTTGTAGGCCGTCAGACGTTCCAACCAATCCGCAATCTCTTCGTTCTCATCACTCAAAACCGGACGCTGGCGATAGCATGTTTCGCTGATCTGAAAGGTGCGGCAGGCCAGCGCGATGTTCACCCCGTGTTGTGCGACCGCATTCATGGCCATCTCTCGTCTCCGTCCCTCTCGGGACATTACAGGGCTAATGGACGGCCTTAACGCTTTTGTCCTAAAGCTACGCTCAGCAGATCATGCTGCATGCTCATCTCAGCAAACTTCCACTTAAGCCACCGGTTCTGTTCGGCAATGTCCTTCATCGCTGTGATGAGCGAGGCATCCATGCCGCAGAAACTGGCGCGGCTCATCCCGTGTTCACGACAGAACTCAAAAATCCTCAGCCTGCTTCAGGGTCGCCATGATCTGCGCGGCGCTGTATCGTCCACTCTTCATGCTAAATCTCCTCAGATATCTTGCCGAGAAAATTCCACTTTTGAACACCACTAATTTTAGGCGGGATTACCAGGGGGCCACGACGGCTCACGACTTCCAGCTATCGCACTGGATTTATAAAGAAAATCTCTTCTGGGATTTGTGCAACAAAACCGGCGCGACGCCCAAGATATCGGTAACGACCGTTTTGACCATTGCGACGTTTTTTAAAAGGAGGGGCTCACTCTTGGCCGGGCACTCCGAATGCGTGAGGACCATTAAAACGGCTCCTCGAAAGCCGGGTGACCAACGACTGTATTGAAGGATTTTGACTGGTCAATACAATCCTCCGCCACTCAAGAGCTCGACAGCACCAGTTGGCGCTGGGAGGATCAGAATGGACGTCCTTCGATTGAGTGTCTCAGGACCGCTTACGCCTGTAGCTGGATCAAAACTCACCTTCGAACGCCCCCAAACCGTCTGAAATCAGAGCTATTCCATGAATAAAATCATAGAATTAAGTCGGCGGCCGTCAATTCAGGCCCATCTTGCACATCAATTGACAGATCAGACGCCATGTCCCCATCCAGATCGACGTAAAGGCGACCAATGGACTCATTGTAGCGCACCTCTCCCGCAGTTCCTGTGTATGCGGAGACAAAGCGAAGAGAGCCCCCCAGGCCCGTAAGGTCAATGTGATCGACGCCAACCTCAAAATCGACGATCACATCCCGCCCGGCGCCATGCGGACTTTCGGAAGCATTTGAAAAAACGAACACATCAGCGCCAACACCGCCCGAAAGAGTATCAGAACCGACCCCTCCAGACAGCCGGTCATTCTCGCCCCCCCCAAAGAGGCGATCGTTTCCAGCCCCACCAAACAGCGTGTCGTCCCCTGCGTTGCCCGCCACAAAGTCGGAGTCGGCACCGGCAGAGATCAGATCGTTGTCATTGCCGCCCCGCAATGTATCAGCCCCATCTCGCCCATACAGTGTATCATTCCCATTTCCGCCAGACACATAGTCGGCCCCGTCTTCGCCGTTCAAAAAATCTAACCCGGCGTTTCCGTATAAGGTATCGTTGTCAATGCCTGCCAGTAGGCTGTCGTTTCCTGAGCCACCGGACAGAATATCCATGCCAGCGCCTCCGAACCCAGTGTCATCGCCTTCGCCACCCAGCACAGTATCATTGCCGTTGTTTCCAACAACAACATCATTGCCATCTTGGCCTTCGACGCGATCATTGCCGTTGCCGCCGCGGGCGATGTCTGCGCCCGCTCCGCCCAAGATGCTATCATCGTCGTTCCCGCCGAAAATAAGGTCATCCGAAGCACCACCGTCTAGAACGTCCCGTCCGCTGTTCCCGGCAAGGACGTCCTGACCGCTTCCACCAAACAGCCTGTCATCGCCATCCCCCCCTCGCAGGACGTCAGACCCGGCGTTCCCGGCAAGAAGATCGTCGTCTTCCCCTCCGTTCAGGGTGTCATCATCATCGTCGCCGCGAAGGACATCATCCCCTTCCCCACCGACAAGAGAATCCGCGCCATTGCCACCTGAAATCACATCACGTCCGGCCAAACCATCAATCGTATCGGCGCCCTCTGTGCCATTCAACGTATCATCGCCACTTGTCGCGATGCCCAGCGCCGCAAGTTGGGCTGGGGTCGCCTCGCCTTCGGTGAGCAAGACCTGATAGTTAGTAGTCTCTGGCATCCCCCCCAAAGAGAGGAGAACGTAGCCAGAATAATCAGCCACAAATGTTGCGGTTGTTGTGAGCCCATCGCTTTCGCGTTCCAAAAGCATATTGTCGGCCCGATAGCTTTGGAGCTGTTCTTCAAATGTAGCTCCGTACTCATACGGCAATGGGGTTCCGACCCAACTTGTCGCCGGCCCGT
This sequence comes from Pelagimonas sp., assembly GCF_058892305.1. Lineage (NCBI taxonomy): Bacteria > Pseudomonadati > Pseudomonadota > Alphaproteobacteria > Rhodobacterales > Roseobacteraceae > Pelagimonas > Pelagimonas sp. Next base: position 35,090 of record NZ_JBZXVN010000050.1, on the reverse strand, counting down.
AATACGGGTCCCAGCCCGTTTCCGGGGTTGCATCCGTGCGATGTACAGAGACGTAACCATCAATCGAGGCCAAGAACGTATAGGATCTGCCCTCTTCTATCAAAAAGACGTAGGAATCCCGATCTTGGTCGAAATTTGCCATTCCTGCGGTCACAACATCCGTGTCCAGCGGAGATACCAAGCCCGAATACGGACCAGCGCGATCATCCGCGATGCTTGTGGTCACGCTAATGTCCACCGGCCCGACATAATCTGTTGTTGGCAGGCGTCGGTCGATATTTGTCGTGTAGCCAACTCCCGTATCATCACGCTGGAGATCCAAAGCAACGGTTCCGGTTTCCATGGCGACAAACTGGAGAACAGAGACACCGCTTGTCCTTGAGTAGGTGCTGTCCCACATAACAACGTCCACGGTGTTACTGTAGGAAATGTCCATGGTGGGTGGTCGAAGATGCTCCTCATTCTGCCCTGAATCAACGGTGATCGTGTATAATTCACCTTCCACAACCTCAAGGTTGTAGCTTGCGATGGGCGTATCTGGCCCCGCATGGCGGGCTATTCCCGTTATTGTCTCATCAAGCGTCAAGGAAACCGGCGCGCTGTCATCTGGGACGGCCACGTCTTCGATCAGAATGGAAACGTCGTCGGTTTCCTCCCAAGAGTAGACATGAAACGCGACCAATTCATCGGCAGAAAGAACCGCGGTATAGTCCTGCGCAATGCTCGCGCCGTCCTCTGTTACGGTACTCGAGGCATAGTAGTCATTGCTGTAGCCATCGTCGGAAATCGAGACACGCGCAAAAGTTCCGGTGACAGTGACCCGATATTGGGCATCTGCTTGGCCGGAAAAGGCAAACCAACCGCCATCGGCCACGGAGCCGCGTTCCCCCAAGGTCACATTATGGGCCACGCCGAGTCCCAATTGCACCGCCGACCCGGCATCATTGCCGCCTGGTAAGCTGGCCGTGCCGAGATCAGAAAGGCTAAAGGCATAAGTGTCGCTGTAGTCTTCACTCACTGGCATTCCATAGGACGAGTTCGCCTCAGTCAATGAAACGGTCACAGTATAGGTGCCGGAATCATCCACCACAAATTCGGTGCTGCCGGTTTCGCCATACTCCCACAACACATTGCTGCCAGAGGCATCGCTGATAACAAACGCGCCATTGGGATCACTGGGATTGAGGCCAAGGCCGTCTGTGACATTGAAGTCGTAAGTGTGCCCCCCCGTCAATTCGACGGTAAAACTATCGACATCCAATCGGTTTTGAAGAACCCCGGACACGCTTTCACCAACCAAAACGCTCCCCCCTTCGCCGGGGGCATCAGCGGGCAACCCATCCATAAGGGTTTGCCGTTCGGCGTCGGACAAAGCGGTAACGTCGTAGTCACCCGTAAACCCGGTCAAAGCCACGTAATAGGAATATCCAAACCTTGCGGCAAAGTCCGGAATTGTACCGTCCGGATTAACAGAGATAATCGCAATTTGTTCAAAGTAACGCCCAGAGGAGGAATACAACTCTTGGTACAGTGCAATCTCAGCGCCGGACAAATCCGCATCGCTTTCAATACGAATGATGTTGTCGTCATACGGGTAGCTTAGGTCTTCGAGGGCAATCCAATCTATGTCAGAGTTGCTTGAAAGATCACTGGAAAGTGTCTGCCCCGGTGCAAGAGAAGACGTAGTGTTGTGGGTGCCTAATATCGTCATGCAACTCATCCGCTAAAAATCCAATCAATGGGTAGCGTGATCAACTGGAGCACACAAGCCTGTCACCCAACTGATGACCTTGTCTTATCGGTCTGATCTTCAGCTTGTGGGCAACACTTTGGTCCTATCGGTCCGTGACAGAGACAGACGCGGATGGGCTTGATGCCGATAGCAGTGCAGAGACCAAAGCCCTCTGATCGCCAACCTTGGACGACATCAACCCGCGCACAAACTCAACTGCGGTGAGTCAGAAGTTTGCAACCCATGGGCGCTGATCTTAGAGGCTGAACAAGCTTTGCTTGCCCCTTGTGATGCCCTGTGGCGCCGCTTTGAAACGTTGAACAACATCATCTCATTGCGACTGTATAAAGATGTTTGTCTTTGGCTCGGTCCACCCTTCACCTGCGCCGTATCAATCGGGTGGCAACGCCTGCGATTTTCCACTGGGCCACGCCTGTGCAAGGGCTTTTAGCACCAGGTGCGATGGGTGAACCAAGTGGTTTTGAAAAAGACGCCCGGACGAAGCCGGGCGTTAAAGGGAGAATTATTCAGCCGCTGTTGCGGACGGATTATTGGGATGGGTTGTCCAATTGGCGTAGTCGGCCTCGACCGGCTTGCCGGTGCGTTCATCCATCGCGCCGGGTTCCAACACCTCCATCGTGATGCAATTTTCCACCGGGCAGACGTTGACGCAGAGGTTGCAGGCCACGCATTCGTCGTCTTTGACGTCAAACACCCGGTCTTCGGTCATCGAAATCGCCTGATGCGAGGTGTCTTCGCAGGCGGCATAACAGCGACCACATTTGATACAGGCGTCCTGATCAATGCGCGCCTTGGTGATGTGGTTGAGGTTCAGATATTGCCAATCGGTGACGTTTGGAACCGCCATGCCAATGAAATCCGAGGTGCTGGTATAGCCCTGCTCATCCATCCATTGCGACAGTCCGGAAATCATTTCCTGAACGATCTTAAACCCATAGGTCATCGCTGCGGTACAAACCTGAACGTTGCCTGCGCCAAGCGCCATAAACTCCGCCGCATCGCGCCATGTGGTGATGCCACCAATGCCTGAAATCGGCAAACCATGCGTTTCGGGGTCGCGGGCAATCTCGGCGACCATGTTCATCGCAATCGGTTTGACCGCCGGGCCGCAATAGCCGCCATGGGTGCCTTTGCCGTCGATCATTGGCTCGGGCGACATGGCATCAAGGTTGACCGAGGTGATCGAGTTGATGGTGTTGATCAGGCTCACCGCATCTGCGCCACCCGCCTTGGCCGCGCGGGCTGGGAAACGCACATCGGTGATGTTCGGTGTGAGTTTTACGATCACAGGCTTGTCGTAGTACTTTTTGCACCACTCCGTAACCATCTGAATATATTTAGGAACCTGCCCTACGGCCGACCCCATGCCGCGTTCCGCCATACCATGCGGAC
>NZ_JBZXVN010000050.1:0-31938 GCF_058892305.1 Pelagimonas sp. | reverse complement strand
CCGGTTTCCATAACCCGTGGCAGAATGGCTTTCCACGCCGCCTCCTCACAGGGCACCATGATCGACGCGATCAAAGCGCGATCTGGGTAGTCCTTTTTCACGCGCGTCATTTCTTCGAGGTTGGTTTCAAGCGACCGATCGGTGATCAGCTCAATATTGTTCAACCCCAACAAACGCCGATCTGCGCCATGGATCGCGCCGTAACGCGGGCCGTTGACGTTGACCACGGGCGGGCCTTCGGACCCCAAGGTTTTCCAAACAACACCGCCCCAACCGGCCTCAAAGGCGCGGCGAACGTTGTATTCTTTGTCAGTGGGCGGCGCCGAGGCGAGCCAGAACGGGTTGGGGCTTTTGATGCCAAGGAAGTCTGTTGTTAGATCAGCCATCATGCCTCTCCCATCAAAGTTGCGTGGATGTTTTCGGCGGCGTCGCGCCCTTCGGCAACGGCCGTTACAGTCAGGTCATCGCCACCCGAGGCGCAATCGCCCCCGGCCCAAACACCCGCAACCGAGGTCTGGCCAGCATCCGACACGGTGATCTTACCACCAGCGACGTCTAGGCTTTCGGGTGCACCGCTTAGGCTTTGACCGATGGCGGTGAACAGTTGATCGGCAGGAAGGGTAAAGCCGTCGTCCAATGTGACCAGCTTGCCGTTTTGCGTTTCAGTATAGGCAAAGCGCACGCCGGTGAGGCTGCCATTGCCCTCAACCCCAACCGGGGTCGCATTGTGGATGATGCGCACGCCCTTTTGCGCCGCCAAATCCTGTTCGAACTCCGAGGCGGCCATCGCCTCTTGGCCACGACGATAGACAATTGTGACGTCCTGCGCGCCAAGCAAACGCGCCTGCGCCCCGGCATCAATCGCCGTCATACCACCACCGACCACCACAACACGGCGGCCAATGGCCATACCGGTCAGATCGGTTGCCTGACGCAGTTCTTCGATAAACTCGGTCGCGGGCATAACCCCGTCTTTGTTCTCGCCCTCAAGGCCAAGCGCATTCACACCGCCAAGACCCATCCCAAGGAAGACCGCATCAAAATCAGCCTGCAATCCGTCAAGCGAAATTGCCCCGCCTAATCCCGCATCATAGCGAATTTCGATCCCGCCAATGCCAAGCAACCAATCGACCTCGGCCTGCGCAAAATCATTGGTCGATTTATACGCTGCGATGCCAAATTCATTAAGGCCACCGCCCTTTTTGCGGGCCTCGAAAATCACAACGTTATGGCCATGCATGGCCAAGCGGTGCGCACAGGCCAATCCGGCCGGGCCAGCCCCAACAACAGCAACAGTTTTGCCCGTCCAAGCGGCGCGCACAAACGGTTGGCTGCTTTTGGCCATCAAAGTGTCGGTCGCAAAGCGTTGCAAACGACCGATTTCAACCGGCTTGCCTTCGGCGGTTTCACGCACGCAGACCTCTTCGCAGAGCGTTTCGGTTGGGCAGACGCGGGCGCACATTCCACCAAGGATATTGTCTTCTAGAATCGTGCGTGCGGCGGATTCCGGTGTGCCGGTCGCGATCTGGCGAATGAACAATGGAATGTCGATGGATGTCGGACAGGCCACCTGACATGGTGCGTCGTGACAAAAATAGCAGCGATCTGCGGCCACCAGCGCCTCATGCGGGTCATAGGCGGGATGCAGATCCGAGAAATTGGTCTCCAGCGCGGCGGCGTCTAAACGCCCGGCGGTGATCCCGTCCTCGAATTGTTTGGAACTCATGGCTAACCCCTGTTGTCGGTATTGCTTGGGTCTAGCCTCACATGATTCTGAATTTTATCAAACGATAAATTTTGACCATTTGGTATATTTTCAATGAAGCTGTTCAAAAAACAGGCAAAAAACATTGCCAAGGATTTGAATTTACGCGTCTGGAAATCGGATTTCAGACGGCAAAGTGACCTTGGACCCTGTTGCACGATCCAAAACCATACGTGCTGCGATCTGGCCGATTTCGCGGCGCGGCGTGCGTGTGGTCGCGATTGGACGGGGCAAGGCATCGATGAATTCAAGCCCGTTGAACCCCGCAAGCAGCAAGCGTTCAGGCACCAAAATACCCTCAGACAGACAGTGAAACTCCCCCCCTGCTGCCAGATCATCGTTGGAAAAATAGATCGCATCCAAATCCGGCTCTGCGCGCAGCAATTCGGCCGTCAACGCCCGCCCCGCCGGCACCGATGAGGGCGCATCGGTTGTTTTGGTCGCGGCCAAATCAACGCCCTGCTCCGCCAAGGCCGTCTGAAACCCTTCGAGACGTTTTTGGGCACGGATGTCATAGGCTTGCGTACAACAGACATAGCCGATTTTGCGCCGCCCCACCGCCAAAAGCGCGCGGGCCATATCGGCACCGGCTTGGCGATGCGAAATCCCAACGCAATTGTCGATCGCTTCCCCATCAACATCCATGACCTGAACCAGCGGCTCTTCGGATTTTGCCAACAAGAGGTGCGCCGCATCCGGGTGATCCAAACCAGTGACGATCATGCCCGCCGGTCGCCAACTCAGCATATTTCGCAGAACCTCCAATTCTGTTTCGGGGTCATAATTTGTGACCCCAAACACCGGCTGTAGCCCGCTGCCGTCGATGGTTTCCGCAATCCCGGTGAGCATTTCGGCAAAGACCGTGTTGGTGAGGCTCGGCACAACCACGCCAACCAACTGGGTGCGCTGGGTCGAAAGAGATGCGGCCAATGGATTGGCCACATAGCCAATGTCACGCGCTGCCTTTTGCACCCTATCAAGGCTAGATTTGGAGACATCCGCGGCACCGCGCAAGGCCCGCGACGCGGTCATCTTGCTGACACCTGCGGCGGCGGCCACATCCGCCAAGGTCACTTTCTGCGTCATAGCCCGCCCTTGTTCTTGTTCAAAACACCATACATGCATTACCGAGATTGACAACCGGTATCGGTACCGTTACCGATACCAACGACACATCACGTGGGGGAAATCATGTCTCAGAACATTGCAATCATTGGCCTCGGCTCCATGGGGTTTGGCATGGCCCTGTCGGCGGTGCGCGGCGCACATCGCGTGTGGGGCGACGATCTGTCCGCCAAGCGCAAGGCCGAGCTTATTGTCGAAGGCGGCGAAACGTCTCCCCTGTCCGAGGCCGCGCCGCAGTTGGACGTTGTCGCCGTCGTTGTTTTAAACGCTGCGCAAACCGAAGACGTCTTATTTGGCGACAACGGCATCGCCCCCAAACTGCGCAAAGGTGCGGTGGTCATGGGCTGCGCCACTGTCCCCCCGGAATTCGCCAAAGACATGGAAGCGCGCTGCACGGCGCTTGGCATACTCTACCTGGACGCGCCGATTTCAGGCGGGGCCGGTAAGGCCGCTCAGGGACGGCTATCAATCATGGCCTCGGGCCACCCCGATGCCTTTGCCGCCGCAAAACCAGCCTTAGACAGCCTCTCTGAGACCGTGTTTGAATTGGGCGATCACGCTGGCCCCGGAAGCGCGATGAAAGCCGTCAACCAATTGCTTGCCGGTGTGCATATCGCCGCCATGGCCGAGGCCATGACCTTTGGGATGACCCAGGGCGTTGCACCCGAGCAGTTCCTTGACGTGATTAGCAAATGTGCAGGCACCAGCTGGATGCTGGAAAACCGTGCGCCCCATATTGTTGAGGGCGACTACAGACCGCGCAGTCAGGTGGCGATCTGGCCCAAAGATCTTGGAATTGTTCTGGATATTGCTGGATCAACCGGGTTCAATGCGCCCATCACCCAAACGGCTCTGGATCAATTCAAAGCCGCCGCCGACATGGGGCTTGCCGCCGAAGATGACGCCGCCGTCGCAAAAACCTATGCCCGCCAAGCCGGGATAACCCTACCGGGAGAGTAACCATGGCCAAGATTGCCCTTGTTGCACATGACGCCAAGAAAGACCTGATCGTTGAATGGGCGACCCGCCACCGCGAAGCCCTAAGCCAGCACTACATTTACGCCACCGGAACCACAGGTGGACGGTTGCAAGTTGATGCGGGATTGACGGTTGAAAGGTTGCTAAGTGGCCCATTGGGCGGCGATGCCCAATTGGGGGCGATGATCGCCGAAGAACGGCTTGATGCGCTGATATTCTTTATCGACCCTCTGTCGGCCCTGCCCCATGACGTTGATGTTAAATCGCTTTTGCGATTGGCTATTTTGTATGACACGCCGCTGGCGATCAACCGCAGTTCCGCCAGTGCCGTTCTGAGCGAATTGACAAAGACTCCATCATGACGACGATTTTTGGGGCCATTGCCGATGATTTCACCGGGGCAACCGACCTTGCCGGGCTTTTGGCGCGCTCGGGCGTGCGGGTCAGTTTGCGGATGGGCGTGCCCGACGGCGACCCAACCGACACCGCCGCTTTCGAAGTCATTGCGCTCAAATCTCGGACCGCGCCGGTCGACGAAGCCGTAGCAGAAACCCGCAAAGCTCTGCGCTGGTTGCAACGCGCCGGGGCCAAGCGGTTCTTTTGGAAATACTGTTCAACCTTTGACAGCACCGCCGAGGGCAATATTGGCCCGGTGGCCGAGGCTTTGATGGCCGATTTGGGGGTCGAACAAACCATCTATTGCCCCGCCTTTCCCGAAAACGGCCGGGCGATTTTTATGGGCAACCTGTTTGTGGGCCAACAGCCCCTTGCCGAAAGCCCGATGAAGGATCACCCGCTCACGCCGATGCGTGACAGCAACCTGATGCGTCTTTTGGAACCGCAGGTGAGCAAACCGGTTGGCCTTGCCGATCGCTTGACCGTTGCGCGCGGCGCGGCGGCGCTGAAATCGGTGTTGGACACGCACAAGGCCGATGGCATCGCTCATGTTGTTGTTGACGCGGTGGCCAATTCTGACCTCGAAACCATTGCCGAGGCCTGTCGGGATATGGTTTTGATGACCGGGGGCTCGGCGGTGGCGATGCCCCTGCCCGCGCTTTATCTGGCCGATGGCACCCTGTCCGCCGACGCAGCCAAAGCCACGACACCAACCCTCGCCGCGCAAAGCATCGTTTTGTCGGGAAGCTGTTCGTCGATGACCAACAAACAGGTCGCTGCCTATCTTGAAACCGGTGCTCCGGCCTATCGGCTCGACCCGCTGGAACTTGCTGAAAGTGGCGCGGCACCTGTTTTGGAATGGCTATCAGACCAAGACCTTGGCCAAGCGCCCCTTGTCTATGCCACAGCCGACCCTACGTCGGTCAAAGCGGCCCAGGCCAAATTGGGCGTCGCACAGGCCGGTGAGATGATCGAACAGGTTCTCGCCTCTTGTGCCGTCGCCGCCCGTGATCTCGGTGCGCGTCGTGTCATTGCGGCTGGGGGGGAAACCTCGGGCGCAATCACCAAGGCCTTAGGCGTCACCCAGCTGGATATCGGAGCAGAGATCGCGCCTGGCGTGCCGTGGTGCTTTGCCAAATCGGGCGGCCATCAGATCGCGTTGACCTTGAAATCCGGCAACTTTGGCAACGAAGGGTTCTTCGCTGACGCCCTCGGAAAGTTAGAAACCTCATGAGCCCCGAAGCCCAACTGCGCGAACAAATCTGCCTCTTGGCCAAGTCGATGTTTGATCGCGGCCTGACCGGCGGATCAACCGGCAATATATCCGCTCGTACCGAAGATGGTGGGCTCTTGGTAAGCCCAACCGGGACAAGCTTTGGCCGCCTTGATCCCGGTCGGCTGAGCCGATTTGACGCCACCGGGCGGCACATCGACGGGGATAAACCAACCAAGGAAATGCCGCTTCATTCGGCGTTTTATGACACACGAAGCACCGCCGGGGCGGTGGTGCATTTGCATTCCTGCCATTCGGTTGCTTTGTCGATGATGCCCGATGTTGATCCCGACAATTTCCTGCCGCCCCTAACTCCCTATGGCATCATGAAGCTTGGCAAAGTGCAGCTTTTACCGTTTTTCATGCCCGGTGACCCGGCAATGGGCGACGCTGTGCGCGGCTTGGCCGGCAAACGTAGTGCGGTCATGTTGGCCAATCATGGGCCTGTCGTCGCTGGCAAAGATATCGAAGCCGCCTGCAATGCCATCGAAGAATTGGAAGACACCGCGCGTCTGGCGATGATGACACGCGGCATGAACCCGCGCGGTTTGACGCCGGAACACGTCCAAAACATTGTGACCAAATTCGATGTGGAGTGGGACGCATGAAATTTTCCGCCAACCTCGGTTTTCTGTGGGCTGATCGCCCGCTCCCGGATGCCATTCGCGCCGCCCATGCCGCCGGATTTGACGCGGTGGAATGCCATTGGCCTTATGACACCCCGCCCAAAGACATCAAAGCCGCGCTGGATGAAACCGGCCTTCCGATGCTCGGGCTCAACACCTTGCGCGGTGATCTAAGTGCGGGTGAAAATGGCTTGTCTGCCCTGCCGGGACGCGAAGACGACGCCCGCGCCGCGATTGATCAGGCCATCCGTTTTGCCGCCGCCATTGGTGCGCAAAACATCCACGTCATGGCCGGATTTGCCAGCGGTGCCGAGGCGCATCGTACCTTTGTCGCGAACCTACGCTATGCCTGTGCGCAGGCGGCGCAACTTGGGCTAACCATCTTGATTGAACCGCTGAACCGCCATGATGCGCCGGGCTATTTCCTAACCACCACCGATCAGGCCCGTGGGCTGATCGAAGAAATCGCAGCGCTGAACCTCAAGCTGATGTTTGATTGCTATCATGTGCAATTGATGGAAGGCGACCTGAGCCATCGCCTCCCTGATTTACTGCCGATAATCGGCCATATTCAATTTGCATCTGTGCCGGATCGTGGCCCGCCGGATCGTGGTGAGCTGAACTACAAACATGTGTTTCGTGTCATCCAAGACCTCGGCTATGACAAGCCGCTTGGCGCAGAATACAAACAACCGGGCAATGCCGATTGGGCCTTGGGCTGGTTGCATGATGCACGCGAGATGTAGGCGCTAAAGCACCAGTATCGCCCGGAAATCATTGACGTTGGTTAGGGTTGGGCCGGTCACGACCTGATCCTTGATCGCGGCAAAGAAACTATGCGCGTCATTGTCGGCAAGCGCCTTGGCCGGGTCCACACCTGCCTCTTTGGCCTTGGCCAAGGTGTCCGGTGTAACAACGGCCCCGGCCACCTCGGCGGCACCGTCGACACCGTCCGTGTCACAGGCCAGCGCATAAATCCCCTCTGCCCCCTGCAACGCTATGGCCAGCGCCAAACAATATTCAGCGTTTGGCCCGCCAACCCCATCGCCGCGCCGAGTCACCGTCAATTCGCCCCCCGACAAAAGCAAGATCGGCCCCTGCCCCTTGAGCTTCAAAGCCAAGGCCGCCTGTTCAGCTGCCAAATCCCGCGCCTCCCCCTCAAGCGCATCCCCCAACATCCGCACCTCGCATTCCGCCAGCTCCGCTGCAGCGGCAAGCGATTGCGAGGGCGCGGCGTATAGATGGTTGGTGACGTGGTTTAGGCGCGGATCCCCCGTTGGGATCACCGACGATCCGCCCTTTAACGCCTGTGTCACACAGTCTGGAACATCAATGTTCCATTGCTTCAAAATCGCCAATGCCTCGTCCGGGTCGCTGTCTTCAGCCACCGTTGGACCAGAGCCGATAAAGGCCGGATCATCCCCCGGCACGTCGGAAATCATCAGCGCCAACATCTTGGCCGGGGCCGCCGCCGCCGCCAATTGCCCGCCTTTGACGCGGCTTAGGTGTTTGCGCACCGTGTTCATCCGATCAATCGGCGCGCCAGAGGCCAAAAGCCCGGCATTCACCGCCTGTTTTTCCGCCAAAGACACACCGTCAATCGGCGCGGTCAACAAGGCCGACGCCCCCCCAGAGATCAGCGCCAGAACGAAAACATCCTCATCAAGCGTCTCCAAAAGCTCAAGCATCCGGGCGGTCGCACGCTCGCCTGCGGCATCGGGAACGGGATGCGCAGCCTCGACGATTTCAATCCCCTGACAGGGGCGCGCATAGCCGTAGCGCGTGATGACCAACCCCTCGCACGGGCCCCATTCGGCCTCGACCGCCTCGGCCATGCGCGCGCTGGCTTTGCCCGCCCCAATCACCACAACACGCCCCGCCGGTTTTGGCGGCAGGTGTTTGGCCAACGACTGCATCGGGTCGGCGACCTCGACCGCCTTGTCAAACAGGTTGCGCAAATAGGGTACGGGGTCGCTGATCGGCATGGGTCGTGTCTCCTCCTGGCCTTTTGTCAGAGACATATCCCAGCCAAACAGTTAGCGCTAGCGCTCAGACGGGGCGGCCTTGATCAAGATCAGCGAACCAATCACCGCCGCCAAGGTCGAAGCCGCCAAAATGGCCAATTTCACGGATTCAAGCTGGGCGCCCTCAAAGGCCGCAGACCCGATGAAAATCGACATTGTAAAGCCAACACCGGCCAAAAACCCGGCCCCCATCAATTGTGACCAACTGATTTCAGAGGACATATGCGCAATACCCAGTTTCACCGCGACAAAAACAATCAGGAAGATTCCCAAAGGCTTGCCAATCACCAGACCTAGGATAACGCCAAGGGCCTCGGGGGCGGTCGCCGAAAAGCTTGAGCCAAAGATAAGAATTCCGGTGTTAAAAAAGGCAAACAACGGCAAAATCATATAGTTGGACCAATGTTCCAACGCGTTTTGCAAATGGAACCCAGGGTCGCGAAGCCGATCTATGGCCTCTTGCAACCGGTTAAGCGCACCGTGGCTAATCGGCGTTTCCGGGGTGGTCATCCGACTTTGGAAAATCATTGCGGTTTGGGCGGCAATGCCATCAATATTGGCCGAGCGGCGCGAGGGGATAGCCGCCGCTGTCAGCACCCCAGCAAGCGTGGCGTGTAGCCCGCTTTCGTGAACAAAATACCATAGCAGCACCATAAGGAACAAATACGGGACGCGCGAATAAATCCGGCTGCGATTGAGCAACAGCATGATCGCAAAAACAGCCGTTGCAGCGGCGAACATTTGGCCGTCAAAGCCGTGTCCGTAAAAGATCGCAATGACCAAGATTGCGCCAAGGTCGTCGGCAATCGCAAGGGCCGAGATAAACACCTTGAGCGATGTGGGCACCCTATCCCCCAAAAGCGCCATGATCCCAAGGGTAAAGGCGATATCCGTCGCCATGGGAATGCCCCACCCCTTTTCGCTAGGAAGCCCCCAGTTGATGGCCAGATAGATACACGCAGGTATCACCATACCGCCAATCGCTCCGAGGATCGGCAAGGCAGCGCGCTGCATGTCCGACAACTCGCCGTCAACCATTTCGCGTTTGATCTCGATCCCGACAAGCAAAAAGAACAGCGACATCAACCCGTCATTGATCCACGCCTCAAGCGACAAATCAAAGGTCCAGCTCCCTGCCTTGAGGCCAATAACGGTCTCGCGCAGATGTTCATAAGATTCGTGCCAACCGATATTGGCGATCAACAAGGCGCAAAGCGTCGCCAAAACCAGAACAAACCCGGCCGAGGCCGCCCAATGGAAAAAGTCTGTACTGGCCAAGGACAAGCGCACACCGATGGGCTTCTCCACCGCTTCCACCAAGGATAGCTCATCCCACGCACCAACATATTCGCGCCCATCAATAAACAATGTCGGTGTGCTGGTGACGCCCAAATCAAGAGCACTTTCACGATCGTCCACCAGTTGCGCATCAGTGGCAGGTGAAAACAAATCCGCTTCAAACTGTGCGATATCGAGATCAAGGTCGCGTGCCAGAGCGACCACATGTTCTTGATAAATAGGAGTGTCGAGCCCAAACAGCAGCCCGTTCATATCGCTCAAACGACCTTGTCGGTGCGCCGAAATCCCGGCGCGTGCGGCAAGTTCGGCCCCCGAAGATGGGTCCTGACTTGGCAAAAAGCGGATCGCCAAAGTGGCATTTCCCCGGCCAAAACGTTCAACCGTCCGCCGCATAACATCGCGAATACGCCCGGACAACGGATCAGTAAAATCTAGATACCAAACCAATTCTGCCCGCCCATCTCCGTCTATGTCACCAACGAAAATGTCTCGATCTTGGTTCGGGTAAGAGGCCGGACGGTCGGTCATGGTCGTTCCTAAAATTCCGCGACAGGATAGAAAACCTTATACCGGTTGTCGCGGCAGGAACCAGAGATTCTCCCACAGATGACAAAAAGGGGCCCACCAGAGATCGGGCCCCTTCTGCTCCTGTCAGAGTTCTCGGACATCACCCGAGACGTAAACCGGCGAACCGGGTTCTGATGGGATATTAACCCAAAGCCGCGACGGGGCCCCCATATCAACCCCCTGCAAAATATCAATTTTCCCACGGTGCGGCCAATTCAGGTCGCGCAAATACCCGGCCAAAGCCGCAGCCGCAGCCCCGGTGGCCGGATCTTCCAAAACCCCACCGATCGCAAAGGCATTGCGGCTGTGGAACTGTTGCGGTGTTTGGGCATGGACAAGATTGATGGTGGTTAATCCATGTGCCTTCATAAAGGCCGCCCCATCATCCAGATCATACTCCATCGCCGCCAAGGCCCCGCGTTCCGACAGGCCAAGAACAAGATGGTCATTCCCGGCATTGGCAATCGCGGGTGGCAAAGCAATGTCCAGATCGCGTTGATCCATCCCAAACAAAGCCAGGGCGCTGGCCAACATCTCGGCCTTGACCGGGCGGCTTGTTGTCGGGGGCGAGGTGAGTGCGATGCTCATCCCGTCGCCTGTTGTTTCGCCGGAAACCTCAATGGCCCCGTCGTTGAGCATGAGGGGAAAACGCCCATCCCCATGCGCCCGCGTCAATGCCGCGCCAAGCGCAATCGTAGCATGACCGCAAAAGGCCACCTCAACCTCGGGCGCAAAATAGCGCACGCGCCATCCCTCCCCTACTGGGGCCGCAAACACGGTTTCCGAATAGCCCACATCGCGGGCAATGCGCTGCATGTCATCCGCCGTTGGCATGTGGTCGGCCACGACGACCCCCGCCGGATTGCCGCCTTCTCCTGCCTCGCTAAATGCCGCGAACCGTTGAACAGTGATCGTATCCATGTGTCTTTCTCCTGTTTAGAGATCGCTGGGCACAGCCGGTTATTCGTCTGTGCCCACCCCGATCAACGGGTTGTACGGTCCAAGAAATCCAACATTTCCCTGGCAATAACGTCACCATATTCCTCAAGCGCGAAATGACCAGTGTCGAGCAAATGGAACTCCACGTCCTGCAAATCCTGCTTGTAGGGATGCGCGCCCTCGGCCGGGAAAATCATGTCATTTTGCCCCCAAACAATCAACGCAGGCGGCTGGTATTCCCGAAACAAGGCCTGCCATTTTGGGTATTCGCCCACATTGCTGCCGTAGTCATAAAACATCTCAAGCTGCACCTCCTGGTTGCCCGGACGATCAAGCAAATATTGCACATGCCAGAAGTTATCCGGATTCACGCGCGAGACATCGCCAACCCCATGGGTGAACTGCCATTTGGTGGCATCCAGCGTCAAAAACCCGCGCAAAGCATCGCCGTTTTCCCGGGATTTATCCGCCCAATAGGCCTTGATCGGGTCCCAGAATTCGCGCAACCCCTCGTCATAGGCGTTGCCGTTTTGGATCACAAAGGCGCTGACCCGCTCGGGGTTTTGGGCGAACATCCGGTAGCCAATCGGCGCGCCGTAGTCCATCAAATAGACCGCGTAATCACCGACGTTTTTGCGATCCAACAGCTCTGTCATGATTTCGGCGGTATTGGCAAAACTATACTCATAGCTATCCGCATCCGGCATATCCGAGGCCCCAAACCCCGGATAATCAGGGGCGATAACATGATAGCGCTCGGCCAACTCCGGGATCAATTCGCGAAACATATGCGACGAGGTCGGGAACCCGTGTAGCAAAAGAACGGTTGGGTTATTCGGGTCCCCCGCCTCGCGGTACGCGATGTTCATACCGTCGATTTCCATCGTGGTCATATGAACCGCAAAAGGGCTTTCGGCGGCGCGGGCCTGACCCGGCATGGTGATCGGCAACAATAGGCTGCCGGCCAATAGGGCGGCGGCCGTGGAATGGAGAATTTCAAGTTTCATGGCAGTACTCCTTTTTGGAAAATGATCGTCAGGTGGTTTCAGACGCCTTGCGCAATGCCCGAATTTCGGCCTGCAAAGCGGCATTGGTCTCGCGCAGGGCTGTGATTTCGTTGCCCGCCTCCTGCGCTGTTAATCGTTGTGGAATGTGGCGCGGACAGTTCCAGTCAAAGGCCTCGACCTTGATGGTCACAATGCGTTCCGCCGCAACCCCCCGGAGCAAGGGCGACAAGGCCTCCTGCGCACCGTTGCTCACCTCTTGTAGCTCGACCCGACCCCAGATTTTGAGGCGGCGGGCATTTGGGTAGTCCATCAAAATCAGAGAGATACGATCGTTTTGACGGAGGTTCCCGGTGCTAAGGTACTGACGGTTCCCTCGCAAATCCGCATAGGCGATTGTGGTCTCATCCACCGCCTTTACGAACCCGGGCGCACCGCCGCGAAACTGCACATAAGGCCAGCCGGTTTCCGACACCGTGGCTTGGTAAAACCCATCACGCGCTTCGATGAAACTGCGTTCCTCGGGGCCAAGGATGTCGCCACCGCTGCGGTCGGCGTCTAGAAAACGGGCGTATTGGCCCGCGCCGTTGCGCTGTTGTTCAGCCAAAACCGTTGGCGTGAAGGCGATGGATGCAAATGCATAGGGCATGGTGGTCTCCTTAAAGGCCAAGATCTTCGAGATTGGGGTGATCGGCGGGGCGTGGCCCCAGCGGCCAGTCAAACAAACGATCACCACGGTCGATGGGCAAATCGTTGATGCTGGCAATGCGGCGACGCATCCGGCCATCGGCGGCGAATTCCCAGTTTTCATTGCCAAACGAGCGCCACCACTGGCCACCATCGTCATGCCATTCATAGGCAAAGCGCACGGCGATGCGGTGATCGGCATAGGTCCACAAATGTTTGATCAACCGATAGCTGTGCTCGCGTTGCCATTTTTGGGTCAGGAACGCATGGATTTGCGTGTGACCGGATAGAAACGTCGCCCGGTTCCGCCATTGGCTAGTCGCACTATAGGCGGGCGTCACTACATCGGGGTCACGACTGTTCCAGGCATCTTCGGCCGCCCGCACCTTTTGACAGGCGGCAGACCGGCTAAATGGCGGTAAGGGCGGGCGGTTGTCTAAGGGCATTGTGCAGCATCCAACATGAACTGATCGGTTAATCTTGAGATCAAACATGAACAGATCGGTCAATCTTTGCAATTCAAAAATTGTGATGCCTGTCATCACACTTGAAAACATGCCCCCAAGGCCCTTATTTCATTAGGCAACTTGACAAAAAGAAAATCACACAACATAAACAGATCGGTCAATATGAGGGCAAAATGAGCCGTAACAAACGCACAGAGTTGATTCGAAAATCGCTCGATTTGTTCTACAGAAATGGGTTTCACGCGACCGGCATGGATTTGGTCGCCAAGGAAACCGGCGTATCGAAAACCTCGATCTACAAGCATTTTCGCACCAAAGAAGACCTGATCCTCGCGGTGCTGCGCCTACGCGACGAAGACTTCCGCAACCGCTTGATCCGGCGCATGGAAGACCTATCTGACACCGCCGAAGGGCAGCTAATGGCGCTCTTTGACGCGCTTGAAGAATGGTTTCAACAGGCTGGGTTTCAGGGCTGCATGTTCATCAAAGCCAGCGCAGAGTTTCAACAAAAAGAACACCCTATCAATGTGCAAGCCATGGAGCACAAACGGTTGCTGCTAGAGCATTTCACCGCTCTGGCAGAGGCCGCGGGGTTCGAAAACCCGCGTGATCTAGCCTGCCAAATCCTTGTTCTCAAAGAAGGGGCCATTGTTCTGGCCGCCATGTCCCATAGCTGCGATGCGGCCTCGGACGCGCGCAAGGCTGCGCAGGTCTTGCTGCGCAACCATCCGAAAACGATCGCTAACTGATCGGTTAATATAATTGGCCGAAATTAGAGGTCCTTGACCAACCTCAGCGCATCGTAAATGGCCGCATGGGTGTTGCGAGCACTCACCGCATCGCCGATCCGAAAGAGCTGAAACATGCCCTCTTCATTGCGTTTAATCTGCTGCGGAAAGCCGTTGATCAAAGCGTCATGATCCACCGCCCCGCCATTGGATGAGTGCGGTCTGAGATCAAAATACAGATCGGCAAGCGGCATGGTCCCATAGTTCACCACAACCTGATCATAGGTCTTGTGTTTGGTGAAATCACTGTAATCCGTGCCGATCTCAGCCCGGAGAAGATTGCCATCCCGCGTCACATCCAACAACCGCCGGGTCACCGTAAAGGTCACATCCTTGTCCTGAAGACTGCGCATATAGGGCACCAAATTCATCCCCATAATATCAGGGGCAAATGTCCGATCCGGGGTCATCACCTCGACCTTGGCCCCGGCTTTGGCCAAGACTTCTGCCGCCATCAAACCGGGATGATCGCCGCTTTCGTCATAGACTAAAACATCGCTGCCCGGCTTCACATCGCCGGAAATGATGTCCCAACTGCTGACGGTCAACTCCTGCTCTTTGCCACTTTCAAAGAGCACCGTATTGGGCATGCCACCGGTGGCGACGATCACCACATCCGGCGCAAGCGCCGTCACATCCGCCGCCTCGGCCCAAGTGTTGAAATGAAACGCAACCCCGCGCGCCGCACATTGCGCCATACGCCAATCAATGATGCTGATCATCTCGCGGCGCCGTTCATTCAGCGCAGTCAAACGCACCTGCCCGCCGGGGTCCGGTTGCGCTTCGAACACTGACACCTCATGGCCCCTTTCGGCGGCGACGCGCGCGGCCTCAAGCCCGCCCGGTCCAGCCCCAACAACAACCACCCGTTTACGTGTTTCCGCAGATGGCACAACATGGGGCATGCTTAGCTCGCGACCCGTGGCGGCATTGTGCATACAAAGCGCATCGCCCGCCTCATAAATCCTATCAAGACAATAGGTTGCGCCAACACAGGGCCGAATGTCCTCTTCGCGCCCTTCAATGATTTTGCGGACAATATGCGGGTCGGCCATATGGGCCCGCGTCATGCCAACCATGTCCAACATCCCGGCCGACACCGCGTGGCGCGCCGTGGCCACGTCGGGAATTTTCGAAGCGTGAAAGGTTGGCATTTCGGTCGCCGCACGCACCTGACCGGCGAAATCCAGATGCGGCGCGTTTTTCATCCCCTGCACCGGGATCACATCGGTCATCGCCGGATCGGTATGGATGCGCCCGCGGATCACGTTGAGAAAATCCACCTGTCCCGTCGCCTTTAACCGCTTGGCAATCTCCAACCCCTCTTCGGGGGTTGTGCCACCGGGCTGATCCTCATCCGCCGTAAAGCGAAACCCAACGATGAACTCATCGCCAACCCGCTTGCGGATCGCAGACAACACATCCATCGAAAACCGCAGGCGATTGTCCAATGTGTCGGCCCCATAAGGCCCCTCAAGCTGGTTCGACAGCGGCGACCAGAATTGCTCAAGCAGATGGCCATAGGCCTGAAGCTCAATCCCATCCATGCCCCCGGCCTGCATCCGTTCGGCGGCATCGGCAAAATCGCCAATGATCCGATCAATGTCCCAATCTTCAATCACCTTGGGAAAGCTGCGATGTGCCGGTTCACGGTGCGGCCCCGGCGCAACCGACGGCAACCAATTCCCCTTGGCCCAACCGGTGCGCCGCCCCAGATGGGTCAGCTGGATCATCACCGCACAGCCATGCTCATGACAGGCATCGGTAAGGTTCCTGATCCACGGCACGACCTCATCCTTATAGGCCAGAATATTGTTGAAAACCGGCGGGCTGTCTTTGCTCACCGCCGCAGACCCGGCGGTCATGGCAAGGGCAACCCCGGCCTTGGCACGTTCGGCGTGATAAGCGGCATAACGTTCCTTGGGCATGCCATCTTCGGGGTAAGCGGGTTCATGACTTGTGGTCATAATCCGGTTGCGCAGGGTCAGATGTTTCAGCTGATACGGCTGCAAAAGCGGGTCGTTTGACATCTGTGTTGTCCTCAATACCACATATCAATCATGCTCGCTTTTTTGCGGGCCATGTAATCTTGCAACGCCTCTTGTGTGGCGATGTCCATCGGCGGCGCTTCATAATCGCGCAGGGTTTCTTTCCACCGCGTATTCGCCCGCGCGGCTGCATCCACACTGCCCTGTTCATCCCAGGTTTCAAAGGGTTGATCGTCGTTCAACGCGCTATCCCAATAGGCGGTTTCATAGTGGCGAAGCGTGTGATCGGTCCCAAACAGATGTTCACCCGGACCATTCTGGGCCAAGGCTTCGACCCCCAATGTGTCTTGGGTCACCTCAAACCCGTTCAGATAGGCATGCATCGCGCCGCACATATCGCTGTCCATGATGAATTTCTCATAGGACATCGACAACAAGCCATCGAGAAATCCGGCCGAGTGCAAAATGTAATGCGCCCCCGATTGCACCGCCGACATCATCGACATCATGCTTTGCTGCATGGCTTGGGCGTCGGGGCGTTTCGATGTGCTAAAGCTCCCTGCGCATCTGAGCGGCATGTTGAGCCGCCGCGCCAATTGCCCCATAACCAACGACCCTAGCGCCGGTTCCGGGGTGCCAAAGGTTGGCGAACCCGAGCGCAAAGACATCGAGCTTAGGAACGCCGCCAATATCGCCGGGGAGCCGGGGCGCACCAATTGGGTTAGGGCGCAAGACACCATGCTTTCGGCCAAAGATTGCGCACAGGCCCCGGCCATGGTGAGCGGCGATACCGCCCCGCCCAACAAGAACGGCAAGTGAATGCTCCCCTGCCCCGCCGCCGCATATTCACGGATGCCTTGGGTGGTCACCCCGTCCAAGACCAACGGCGAGGTGGTGTTGAAATTGCCCATGATGACGCAATGCTGATCCACAACATCGGCCCCAAAGAGAATGCGGCACATCTCGATACTATCGGCGGCGCGCTCTGGCGCGGTGATCGACCCAAGGAACGGCCGATCAGAATAGCGCATATGGGCATAAACCATGTCCAGATGACGTTTGTTCACCGCAATATCGGTCGGCTCACAAATGGTGCCACCAGAATGGTGCAGCCAAGGCGACGATTGCGCCAGTTTCACAAAGTTTTCGAAATCTTGGATCGTGCCGTAGCGCCGCCCCGCATCCAAATCCATCACAAAAGGCGACCCATAAGAGGGCGCAAAAACCGTCGCATCCCCACCGATTTCAACCGACTTGGCCGGGTTGCGGGCAAGTTGGGTAAAACAGGCCGGTGCGGTTTTCAAAATGTCCCTGATCATCCCCGGTTCAAACCGCAGGTTCCACGCGGCTTCGGACACCGGAGAGACCTCTGCCCCGGCCTTTCGGAACAAGGCCACCGTTTCGGGATCATCGCGAAACTCAATGCCGATCTCTGCCAGAATACGATCACAGGCGGCTTCGATCTGGATAAGGCTTTCTTCCCCCAGCAAATCATAAGGCGCAATTTTACGTGTAATATAAGGCACATGCATATGTGGATTGTGCCCCGGCACCCCGCTTCTTTGCGGTTTTGAACCGGACCGGCGGCGGCGGCGCGCCCTGTCTTGGGTCTCTGATTGCATGACGGGCCCTCCTCTTGCCTGAGTCTCTCGTGACACCAGCGTCATTCAAACTCGACACATATGTCAAGAAACTTGTGAAGTGGCGATCCGAATGTTAGGAAGCCCCATGACCCAACACCCAAGACAAAAGGGCAGCGATGCTGTCTGGCTTGATGCGGCCTATGACATGCTGACCGAAAGCGGCGTTGATGCCGTCAAGGTGATGCCCTTGGCGAAAAAGCTGGGCCTGTCCCGGACAAGCTTTTATTGGCATTTCAAAGATCGCGATGCCCTTTTGGATGCGATGATCCAACGCTGGGAAGACAAAAACACCGGCAATCTGATCGCCCGAACCCAAGCCTATGCCGAGACCCTCACCGAGGCGATGTTCAATCTGTTTGATTGCTGGCTGGATGAGCGGTTGTTTGACGCGAAACTGGATTTGGCCATTCGCAATTGGGCCCGCAACGACCCGGCTTTGCAATTGCGTTTGGACAAGGCCGACGCCGCGCGCGCCAAAGCCATCCAAGCGATGTTTGAACGCTTTGGGTTTTCGCCCCAACAAGCTCAGGCACGGGCAATGACGGTGATCTATACCCAGATCGGTTACATCTCTATGCAGGTCCACGAAGATCGCGCCGAGCGGATCAATGCCATGCCAAATTACATCGAAGTCTATACGGGTCAGCCCGTGGAACACACTGATTGCATGCGTTTTTTTGCGCGCCACAACCACAAGCCTTAGCGGTCTCTCATACCCGCGATATGTTAACCAATCTTAACGGTTAGAATTGTAACAATTTCGGTGTGCACTATACTGTCACAAATTGTGTCAGGTCTGCCAACCGATGAAAAAACTCTCCCCTGTCCTTGGTCCCACCCCGATTGTGTCGATCACGGATCGCGTCTTTAAACACCTGTTTCAAGCCATCACCCAGTTGGACTTGCGACCCGGAACCAAACTGTCCGAAGCCGAGATTGCAGACCAACTTGGCGTGTCACGCCAACCGGTGCGCGATGCGTTTTTCCGTCTGTCTCAACGCGGCTATGTTCAAATTTTACCACAGCGTGGAACATTGGTGTCGCGCATTTCCGAAGACCAAGTGCTCAATGCCATGTTCATCCGCATGGCCCTTGAATGCGCCTGTATCAAAGAGGTCCCCGCCCTCAGCGCCGACCAGATCAAATCTCTCTCTGACATACTAGAAGACCAAAAAGCGGCGATACAGGCCGACGACGGACCAAGCTTTAACATCGCTGATGAGAGCTTTCACCAATTCCTGTGCAAATTTGCCGGGCGCGGGCATATCTGGTCCTTGATCCTAGAACAAAAAGGCCATTTGGACCGCCTGCGCTGGCTCAGCCTTGCCTACCATCAAAAAGCGGCGGTGTCCGAGCACCAAGGAATTCTGGATGCCCTAACCATCGGCCGAACCGATCGGGCCGAGGCATTGCTCAAGGCGCATCTCAACAAGGTCCAGCATATGCTGCCCCAGATCCGAGAAGAAAATCCTGCCCTGTTTGCAGAGCAATAACCCCTTATTCAGGTTGGCAAATTTCGTCTCGTGCGGCGGCCACCCCGGTCCGCACGATCAAGCCCGCGACAATCAACACAAGGGCCGCGAGGAACACAGCCGCCATAGCAACATGTGTCTGCGATCCGCTTAAAATTGCATAGCGGAAGGTTGCAATCGTCAGCGCCGCAACCGGAAAGCTCAGCGCCCAAAAGGACAAGGCGAAAGGCAGTTTCACGAAACCACGCGCTTGCACCACGACAATCGCCGTAAAGGTAATCGCGGTGTAAAACAGCACCCGCGCAAACGGATCAAGCGCACCGCCATTCAGCTGAAGCCAAGCCAAGAATCCAACAGCGGGCGGCGCGATGAGGATGGCAAGCGTCGGCAACAACCGACCCGGAAGCGGATCGTGAAAGATCAAACGGTTCATAACCAAGGTCAGCAGCACAATCCAAAACACCATCCCGGTCGCAAAGAAAAGCCAGCTTAGCTCAACAAACCCAAGCGGAATCCCCGCAATTGGGGCCACAACATTGCCCACCGCCGGAATGAACCACGCCGGGGAAATATGCATGGGTTGAAAGGGACGCCGACCGATCCAACCGGAAATCACCGCAAGGGTCAGCCCCGCTTGGGCAAGCGCCCCAATGCTCCAAACCCATGCGGCAATGCCCGGCAGTGTCGGCAACATCGCCGTAGCAATCAGCATGAGGGAAATGGAGATCGCCGGGAAAAACGCCATGCGCACCGGGTGGCCCCATTCGCCGGCAACAGCCGCCGGAAACCGAAGGCTTTTCAATACATAAAGGGCTGCGACGACCGCAAAATCGGCCATGGTCAGCCAAAGCGCGACGCGCGATGCCAGCGGGGGCCAGCCAAACTGGGTCTCGGCCATATGCAGCGCCAAGCTCAGACCGGCCAGTCCCATGACCGTTGCAAACAACGTGATCGGCAGGTGCTTGAGCGACCCTTTGGCGGGGGTTTCGGTTTCGGCGGTCATGACGCGTCTCAATTCGATGAGGTTACATATGAATTTCCGAATATCACTACGCCCCTCCCCCCCTTTGGTCAAATCGAAAAGGCACCGCAGTCTTGCGATGCCTTTAAAGTGTACCGGCTTGAGCGTTTAAAACTCGTTGAGCACCTCATGCTCAAACACCACATTTGTTGCGTTCAGATCGGCAATATCAACGCCTTCGAGCAAGACAGAGTTATTCCCAAAGCTGACCAACGCACCTTGGTCCGTTTGGCTAAGCGTCGCGGCAAGGTCCGGGAGCGGAGTGCCGTTGAAATAGCTCACCAAAATCTCATCCTGATCGGTATCAAACCCTTGGATCGTGTCGTTGCCCTCGTTGTAATCACCTGAAAAGACAAACTGATCATTGCCCGCGCCGGTGATGATCAGATCATCGCCAACGCCGCCAATAACCGTGTCATTGCCGCTGCCATCTTCGATCACTTCGGCGGCCTCCCCATCGGTATTCATCCCTTGCACACCGGCAAAAAGGTCGTCGCCGGTGCCAAGATCGTAATGATTGTTAAAATCATTCCCGAGGATCGTGTCATTGCCACTATGGCCGCGGAACACCATCCCCTCGACCTCAAGCCCAATAAGGAACAAGTCATCGCCGCTTGAGCTGATCAGTTCTTCAAAATTATAGGCTTCGGCAAAGTGGTTAGCCGTGCTTCCGGCGGCGGATTCAATCGAAATCCCGTGGGGGTTTGTGGTGAAATCACCCACAACAATGCCGTCAGAATAGGGCGCATAGCTGAACCGCAAGATGTCGTGGCCCTCGCCCCCGTCAAAATAGTCGGTCCCGCCGCCGCCATAGACGCGATCATCGCCGCCCAAGGCAAAGACATGGTTGTCACCAGCCTCATCAAACAGCCAATCGCCGTAGTCTGAGCCGGTGATCACACCGCTGACAAAGGTGACTTCAGTCCAGACCGTATTGTTGGTCAGATCGCCATCCGTCCATTCATAATACGTGCTGTCTTCGTCCAGAACGATGCCAACGTAATAGCTCCCCGTCTCGATCCCGCTTGGCAAAGAAGTTGAAAAACTCACGGTGCTGGTCTCACCGGGATCGACCGACATATTGCGTGATTGCAAAACGGTATCGCCCGCGTCAAACACCGCATCCTCGCTCAGGATCACCTGATACCCGACAGATTCTGAGCCCTCGCTTGGCGCGGTATCACGGGCAACATCAACCTCAAGCGCAAGTGTGGCCCCCGGAGCAGAAATATCAACAAGCCCCTCGCCCGGCCCAATGACCCGAATGGCCTCGGCCGAGAAATCAATAACATCCGGGCCGCGCCCCGCGACATGGACCTCTACCCATTCAGTCGCGTTGTCGGTTTCGTCAAACTCCGCCACCTCGTTCACCGCATCGACAACCGCCGCCACATAATAAGTGCGATCCTCTTCGAACCGCGGAAGGTCATAGCCCGCCCCCCTCGAAAACTCATAAGTCGGCGTGCCAATGGTCTGATAGGTTCCGATGCTATAGGCCCCGTCAAAGCTTGGCTGGGTCGAAAAATAGACTGTGGTCACAACCTGACCTTCCATCGGCTCAATATCCGATGAGACGTTAAAGCGGGTGTAAATCGTTCCACCACCGCGCAAATCCGATGTGTCCAAGATGTCCAAGTCACCAATCGAAAGATTGAACGTCGGCGCATCAATCAAGGTTTCGAGATCGACAATACCGTCGTCAAAGCGGATGTTTTCGATATTTGAAATCGTGGTTGCATAGCCGTCCACATGCGCCAATTCAAAGGCACCGCCACCGATATGGCTCACCGTGTAATCGGCACGATTGCCTTTGAGATAGGCCAGATCAATGCCCGCGCCGCCATCTAGCGTGTCATTGCCGTCGTGCCCATAGGCGCGCAGGGTGTCATCGCCCTCCCCACCTAGCAAGGTGTCGCTGCCGATGCCGCCTTTGACCATATCATTGCCCGCGCCGCCCGATACGTAATCATCGTCCTTGCCGCCGTTCAACGTGTCGGACCCGTCACCGCCCAACAACGTGTCATTGCCCTTGTTGCCGTTGATGAAATCATCCCCCTCACCGCCTAGGACGCTGTCGTCGCCATTGCCACCTTTAAGTGTGTCGTTGCCAATATCACCGATCAGGGTGTCATCCCCGCCGCGCCCGACCAAGGAGTCATCTCCAAGGGCGCCTTCTAGTAAATTGTCTTTATTATTGCCGCGTATAGAAAGTCCGACTGGCATCTTTGCTCTCCTCAAATGCACTCGCTAATTCACCCTTTCAGGTTGAGTGCATTTGAATCACCGCGACGAAAGTCCGTCAAGCCGCCGGATGCCTGCCAAACAAAAAAGCCGCATGATCTCTCATGCGGCTTTGCTATTCGTAGCAAACGGCGTCTTAGGTGTTGAACAAGAAGTGCAACACGTCACCATCCTTGACCATGTAACCTTTGCCCTCGGCGCGCATCTTGCCCGCATCCTTGGCCCCGTTTTCGCCATCACAAGCCAAATAGTCGTCATAGGCGATGGTTTCGGCCCGGATAAACCCACGCTCAAAATCGCCGTGGATGACACCGGCCGCCTGTGGGGCCAATGTGCCCTGACGGATCGTCCAGGCGCGCGCCTCTTTGGGGCCGACGGTGAAATAGGTCTCAAGGTGCAAAAGCTCGTAACCGGCTTTGATCAACCGATCCAAACCCGCTTCTTCCAGACCCAGTTCGCCAAGGAACATCTCGGCTTCTTCGTCCTCAAGCTGGCTGATCTCTTCTTCGATCTTGGCCGAAATCACCACATGGGTGTTGCCTTGGGCCGCGGCCATTTCCGCAACTTTTTCAGATAGATGGTTGCCGGTCGATGCTTCGCCTTCGTCAACGTTACAGACATACAAAACCGGCTTGGTCGATAGCAATTGCAGCATCTTCCAGGCTTTCATGTCCTCGTCGTCAACCTCGACCAAACGCGCCGGCTTGCCCTCTTCAAGCATCGCCATGGCGTCTTTCATCAAACGCTCTTGCTGAACCGCTTCTTTGTCACCACCGCGCACCTTGCGGGTGATGGTCTGAAGCCGCTTTTCCAGCGATTCCATATCGGCAATGATCAGCTCGGTTTCGATGGTTTCGGCATCGGCCACTGGATCAACCCGGCCATCAACATGGGTCACGTCTTCGTCTTCAAAACAGCGCAACACATGGGCAATGGCGTCGGTTTCACGAATATTGGCGAGAAACTGGTTGCCCAAGCCTTCGCCCTTGGACGCGCCTTTGACCAGACCGGCAATGTCGACAAAGGTCATGCGCGTTGGAATGATCTGTTTTGACCCGGCAATCGCCGCCAATTTATCAAGGCGCGCATCCGGAACGGCCACGTCGCCGACGTTCGGTTCGATCGTGCAAAACGGAAAGTTCGCAGCCTGCGCCGCGGCGGTTTTGGTCAATGCGTTAAACAAGGTCGATTTGCCCACATTGGGCAGACCCACGATTCCCATCCGAAAGCCCATGCTGGCAACTCCTTTGATATGACGGGCTGCTTCTAGGGCCTAACCGCGCCCAACTCAAGCGGTTCCGAAGCGTGGCACCGCATGGGTCCAAAAACGCCACGCCAACAACACCGCCGCTAGGCCCAAACCAACCACCAAGCCGATCCAAATCCCCGCCGCGCCCCAGTTCAAGACAAAGCCAAAGATATAGGCCGAAGGCAGTCCGATCACCCAATAGGCAAAGGTCGCCATGACCATAGGCACCTTGGTATCAAGCAAGCCGCGCAACAACCCGAGATGAATGACCTGCATCGCATCCACCAGCTGGAACAAAGCCGCAAGCGCCAAAAGCATGGTGCCAAGACGCAGCAACTCACCAAGCTGTGCCTCTTCTGGGTCAAAGAAGACGCCCAACAGGGTTTCGGGAAACAACAGGAAACCCGCCGTGGCAAGCGCAACCAATGCCAGCGACAGCACAATCACCACCTTGGCCCCGCGCACCAGATGCGCCCCATCACCGCGCCCTTTGGCATTGCCGGCGCGGATTGTGGCCGCGTTGGAAAGGCCGACGTGCATCATAAAGGTCGCGCTGGCGATCTGAAGCGCCGCACCATGGGCCGCAAGGGGCACTTCGCCCAGCCAGCCCATAAGAACGGCGGAAAACGCGAACAACGCCACTTCGGCCAAAGTCGTCAACCCAATCGGGAGGCCAAGCCGGAGGACCTGCAAAAACATATCTGTGTCGGGCTTCCAGAAACGTACAAATAACTGATGATGCGGGAGTTTTCGCAGGGCATAGACAATGGTGAGAACCAACCCGGCCGAGGTCGACAGCACAGAGGCAATCGCCGCCCCCTGCAGGCCAAGCTCGGGCGCGCCCCAATTGCCAAAGATCAGCGCGTAGTTGGCAAATATGTTCACAACCGCCGAGGCCAGCGTGATCCAAAGAACGATCCGCGTGTGTTCCAGCCCGGCCAGATAGCTTTTGAGCACCATAACGCCCAGCGCTGGCAACATGCCCCACCCGGCAATCCGTAGATAGGTTTGGGCGTTTTGGGCAACCTCGGCCTCCTGTCCCATGGCGCTAAGGATCGGTTCGGCAAACCACATAAGCGGCATAACGGCGCCAAAGAAGATCATCGACCACCACAGTGCCATACGAGTTGACCGGCGGATTTGCTGATCATCATCACGCGTGGCAAAATCCGCCACCATCGGCATCACTGCAAAGGCAAAACCCGATCCAAAGAGCAGCAGCGAAAAGAAAAAAGACCCCGCAAGCGTCATCGCCGCAAGTTCCGAAACCCCGTACCAGCCCATCATAATCGTATCAGTCAGGCCAATGGCGAATTGCGCCAAATGCCCGCCAACCAAAGGCAAACCAAGGACCAGCACGGCGCGTCCGTGCTGCACATATGTCATTTCTTTTTGAATCATCCCACGGGCCTAAAGCTGCATCTCAGGTTGCGCAAGGATTCTCCGATCATCTGTCACGATCCTCCCCCGACCGTCACGATTTGTGATAGGATGGAGGTGTTTTCAACGATAGGGTTTTGACATGTCGGACAGTGTAGAGACGGCAAATTTGTTTGAAGATGCGACGGCTTTTTTGGCTGATCTCAGCGCCAATAATTCCCGCGATTGGTTTCACGCCAATAAGCTGCGCTATGATAGCCTGTTAAAAAGGCCTGCTGAAAAACTGGCAAGCGATATGGCCCATTGGTTTGAAGATAGCCAAGGCGTTGGTGTCAAACCAAAATTGTTTCGACCGCATCGGGATGTGCGGTTTTCCAAAGACAAGACCCCCTACCACACCCATCTACATCTTATGTGGTCATTGCCTGATGGGCGCAGTTGGATGTTTGGTCTTTCGCCCACCTACGCTACCGCCGGTGCCGGTGTGATGGGGTTTGAAAAGGGGCAGATTGATCACTACCGCGCCGCCGTTGACGGTGAGGCCGGGCAAGAGTTGACCGAGCTTCTAGCGGTTGGCAATTGGCGGTTCGATGAGCCCGAGCTTAAACGTGTCCCCGCCCCCTACCCGTCAACGCATGATCGCGGTGATCTTTTGCGTCGCAAAGGGTTGGTTGTGTGGCGCGACAATCTTGACAATGCTTTGCACAACAATCCGCAACAGGCCCTGCAAGCGGCTTTTGCTGAATTGACACCTGTGCTGGATTGGTTAGGCCGCGCCCTGACCTAGGCGCGGCCCTTTGGATTAGGATGTTGATTTACGCGATGTTGGGTGCAGCGCAGTGCCTAAAATATGGTCCGAGCGGTGGATCACATGGCCAGCACCGCCAACAATCAACGGATCCGCAGGTTTGGCGATCGACGGGTCTTTGCCCGGATAATCCAATGTCGACAGGAAGTGACGCATGCAATTCAGGCGCGCGCGCTTCTTGTCATTGGATTTGACCACGGTCCAAGGCGCATCTGCGGTGTTTGTGTAAAAGAACATCGCTTCTTTGGCTTCGGTGTAATCATCCCACTTGCCAAGCGACGCTTTGTCAATTGGGCTAAGCTTCCACTGTTTGAGCGGATCGGTTTCACGGCTTTCAAAACGCGAGCGCTGCTCATCTTGGGTGACCGAGAACCAATATTTGTAAAGACGAATACCCGAGCGCACCAACATCTGTTCAAGATCAGGGGTTTGGCGCATGAACTCAAGGTATTCATTTGGTTCACAGAACCCCATGACCCGCTCAACACCGGCGCGGTTATACCAAGACCGGTCATAAAGAACGATCTCACCGGCGGTTGGCAAATGGTCGATATAGCGCTGGAAATACCATTGGCCGCGCTCTTCGTCGGTTGGTTTGTTCAAGGCAACAACGCGGGCATTCCGTGGGTTCAAATGCTCGGTAAACCGTTTGATCGTCCCGCCCTTGCCCGCGGCGTCACGGCCTTCAAATAGCAAAACAAATTTCTCACCAGTCTCTTGCGCCCAGAGCTGCACCTTGAGCAACTCGGCCTGCAACTTGGCCTTTTCTTTCTCATACTCCTTACGCGACAGCTTGGTCTTGTAGGGGTATTCACCGGTTTCAAAAGCCCGGCGGATGTCATCTTGGGACGGTTGATTGCCTTGAGCAGCCGCAGCTTCCGTCACCTCAACAGCCGGCGTTACCGGTGCGGCAGCCGGTTTCGGGCTCGCCGCTGCAGCCCCGTTTGGTGTGGCCTTGCTCTGGGTTGCAGGGGCTTTGGCGGTACTGGTTGAGGTCCGAGCTGTGGTCATAAAAAGTCCTTTCACTGTGTTTGCGCAAAGCCTAACCCAAACCACGCGGCCTCACTTTGACCCCTGTCAAAAAACCGTCACAAAACGCACATCTATTGCGATCAATTCATCCGATTGCCCGGATGCCATTGATTTTCCGGCGCGCTTCCGGCAACACGGCCTGACCATCCTGCGGAGAGCCCCATGACTCGTATCGACACCAAATTCGCCCAGCTTGCTGAACAAGGCAAAAAAGCCTTCGTCGCCTACATCATGGCCGGTGACCCGGATGTGGACCGTTCGCTCGAACTGATGAAGGGCATGCCAGAGGCCGGTGTTGATGTTATCGAACTTGGCTTGCCCTTTACCGACCCGATGGCCGATGGTGAAACCATTCAACTGGCGGGCCAACGCGCGCTGGATGGCGGCATGACGCTGGATAAAACCCTGCAAATGGTGCGGGATTTCCGGGCGACCGACAACACCACTCCGATTGTTTTGATGGGCTATTACAACCCGATTTATTCGCGCGGTGTTGATCGTTTTCTAGTCGATGCCAACGAGGCCGGAATTGATGGCTTGATCATCGTCGACCTGCCCCCGGAAGAAGACGAAGAGCTTTGCATTCCGGCGCAAAAGGCCGGGCTCAACTTTATCCGCCTTGCCACGCCAACCACCGACGACAAACGTCTTCCCAAGGTTCTGCAAAACACCTCGGGCTTTGTCTATTACGTCTCGATCACCGGCATCACCGGTGCCGCCGCGGCCCAGGCCACCGATGTCGCCCCTGAAGTCAGCCGGATCAAAGCCAAAACCGATCTGCCCGTGATTGTGGGCTTTGGCATCCGCACCCCGGACACAGCGCGCGATATTGCATCCGTCGCTGATGGCTGTGTGGTCGGATCGGCGATTGTTAGCGAAATGGCCTCTGGCAAACCGGTTAGCGACGTTCTTGCCTTTGTGAAATCCCTTGCCGACGGCGCTCACTCAGCCTGACGCAAAAGCAATTCGGCCATCACATCGGCAAGCTCCTCTCGTCGGATGGGCTTGGCCACATGGGCATCCATGCCCCGGCGCAAATAATCTGAAACTTGGTGGGTCATTGCGTTTGCGGTTAGCGCGACAATGGGCACCGGTTTCATGCGTTTGGCCCGCTCAAACACCCGAATGCGCGCCGCAGCCTCAAGGCCACATAAGACCGGCATATTCACATCCATCAAGATGATGTCGGATGGAGAGGCTTGAAAGGCCTTGACCAACTTGGCCCCATCCTCAACAATTTGAATGTCAAAGTCGTAGCGTTTTAGCAGCAATTCCAAAACCATACGGTTTGTTTTGTTGTCCTCTGCCGCAAGAACACGCCATTTTTTTCTCGTCAAAACCGTTTCGGCATCAAGCGGTTTGTCCAATTCTTCGGCGGCGCTCCGCTCCCCTGGTTCCACCTGCATTGTTGCCGTGAAAACGGACCCGCGGGTTTTGTTCGGGTGATAGGTCAAATCGCCGCCCATCAACCGGCACATCTGCCGCGAAATCTCTAGTCCCAGGCCGGTGCCGCCATATTTGCGCGCCACTGACGGATCTGCCTGTTGATAGGCTTGAAACAGTTTGCCTTCATTTTCCTCGGCAATCCCGGCCCCGCTGTCTGTGACCACCAACGTAAGAAAATTGTCCTCAACAAAGGCTTCGACACTGATTCCACCGCTCTCTGTGAACTTTACCGCATTTGACAGCAGGTTGGTAAGCACCTGACGAACCCGCGTTGGGTCCCCCTTGACATGCCCCCGCAATCCGCTCCCAAATTCCAGATCGAATTGCAGCCCTTTCTCCGACGCCTTGGAGCCAAATAATTTGTGTGTCTGGCGGATTAACTTGGGCAAATCAAAGCTGACATTTTCAACTTCCATCTGGCGTGCTTCGATTTTGGAGAGGTCCAAAAGGTCATTGAGCAGGACCAAGAGCACATCCGCCGAGGATTGGATGACCCCCACCATCTCCGATCTCGGCGCGTCCAACTCTGTTTCCTGCAAAGCCGTTGTTATACCGATAATTCCGTTTAACGGCGTGCGGATTTCATGGCTGATCATCGCCAAAAAACTGCTTTTGGCGGCGCTGGCATCCTCGGCCACTGTTTTGGCCTGCTCCAAGTCAGCCGTGCGACTTTTCACTGTCGCTTCAAGGTTTTCGGCCTGCGACTTAAGCTCTTGATACGCATCAAAAAGCTGGCGGCTTTTCTCTTCCAAAATACGCTCGGCCTGTTCGCGGGCCGCCCGCTCCCGTATGTAACGCCGTCTTGAGACCTTGTCGTCGCCAGTTTGGGGGTCCACAACAACCACGCCTAACCCGCCAATCGGACCATGAACACGGCCCGCCCCGTGCCATTTGCGCTTTGGTCGTCCACTGTGACCTCCGCCGGATCACCAAAATGCGCGATACATTCTTCGATTAAACCCCGGCAAAACGGAACCAAAGGGCGTTCGGATTGATAGGTCATCTCCAAACTAGTCCCATCTGGTCGGCGCGTATCAAACTTGGGGAGTTCCGCATCGGGGTAAAGCTTGCGCACCTCTACGTGAACTTCATTCTCAATCGCATCCAACATATCTAAAACATTAGATTTTCCGGCAAAAAACTCAGGGTATCCCTGCGAAAACCGTTTAAGCATCCAAGCGCCAAATTGACGTTGCAACTCTTCTATCGAGGCACCGCTCCGATCGCTGATCGCCCCGACGATTTGCATCAACTCTCGACAGGGATAATTGCCGACCGAGGTGTAGGATCCATCGCTTTCCAGCGCCAGATCATCCAAAATCTGGTCAACCACATCCTCACCCAGAGCTTGTTCTGCCATATCCAACAGCTCCGTAAACACCATGCCCTTCATAGCGGCCCTCTGACAAACACGTTGCGATCAGTGATAGGGCATCGCGATGAACAGCATCTTAAAACGGCTCTATTGACGCAGAGCCAATTTCGTTGATTGCAATCTATTCGCCATATTGGTAATCATCCTTTACCAATTCGCCCATTTGTGAGAGCGCCATGCCCGTCATAACCGAAATCGAAGACCTCAAACGCATCTACCGCCGCCGTGTGCCCAAGATGTTTTATGACTATTGCGAATCCGGAAGCTGGAGCGAACAGACCTTTCGCGAAAACAGTTCCGATTTTGACAAGCTCTACCTGCGCCAACGCGTTGCCGTTGACATGGCCGGGCGCTCGACCAAGACCCAGATGATTGGTCAGGATGTGGCGATGCCGGTGGCCTTGGCCCCGGTTGGCCTGACGGGGATGCAGCATTTTGACGGTGAAATCAAAGCCGCCAAAGCCGCCGAAAAATTCGGGGTTCCGTTTTGCCTCTCGACCATGTCGATCTGTTCGATCGAGGATGTCGCTGAAAACTCCAGCGCCCCCTTTTGGATGCAGGTTTATACCCTCAAAGACGATGACTTCATGCAGCGTCTCTTTGATCGTGCAAAAGATGCCAAATGCTCGGCGGCGGTGATCACGGTCGATCTGCAACTGCTTGGCCAGCGCCACAAAGATCTGAAAAACGGGTTGTCCGCCCCGCCCAAGCTGACCCCTCAATCGGTCGCCAATATGATGACCAAGGTGCACTGGGGCCTTGGTATGTTGCAGACCAAGCGCCGCTTCTTTGGCAATATCGTTGGTCATGCCCAAGGTGTTGAAGATGCCTCGTCGCTCTCCTCTTGGACGGCCGAAGCCTTTGACCAATCGCTCAACTGGGACCGCATCCGCGAGTTCCGCAAAATGTGGGATGGGCCGCTGATCATCAAGGGGATCATGGACCCGCGCGACGCGCTTGAGGCCTGTAACGTCGGGGCCGATGCCATCATCGTTTCCAACCATGGCGGGCGGCAATTAGACGGCGCAATCAGTTCCATTCGCGCCCTTGAACAGATCATGGATGCGGTTGGCGACAAGATCGAAGTGCATCTTGATAGCGGTGTGCGCTCGGGTCAGGACGTGCTCAAAGCCGTTGCCATGGGGGCCAAGGGCTGCTGGATCGGCCGGGCCTATGTCTATGGTCTTGGTGCTATGGGCGAGGCCGGTGTGACCAAGGCGCTTGAAGTGATCCACAAGGAGTTGGACATGTCGATGGCTCTGTCTGGTCACACCGATATCACCAGCGTCGACAAGGATATCCTGATGATCCCAAAGGATTTTTCCAACGAATGGCGATAAACGAAAGGCCGGGCAATGACCCGGCCTTTTCTTTGCGCGCGCACCTTAGGGGCGATAGCGCGCCACCATTGGCACAAGAACCAAGGGCACCAACAACAAAAGCACCGAGATGGCGGTAAAGGAGACCGGCAAGCCAAACCCTTCGGCCAAAAACCCCATCAACGGTGGCCCGATAAAGAAGCCGCTATACCCAAGAACCGCAATACGTGAGATCGCCAGCGCCTTTTTGTCATCGGGCACCATGCGCCCGACCCAAGCAAAGGCCATCGGGGCCACAACCGACACGCCAATCCCCAAAAGGCCAAAGCCCAGATAGGCAATGACGAGGCTTGGGGCCCAGGCGGCAATCGCCGAGCCAAGCGCCGCTATCACCGTCGCCACGCGGATCACCGCCGCTTCGGACCAATAATGCACAATCACCTGACCGGAAAGACGCCCCACCGCCATGGTTATGCCAAGGATCGCCGGGCCAAGCGCCCCTTCCGCGGCCCCTGCCCCAACTCCGCGCTCAAGATGCAAGGCTGACCACCCCTCGGTTGCCTGTTCGGTCATAAAGCCGAGCAAGACGATCATTCCCGCCGGGAACAACAACACCCAAGGCAGGCGGCGTTTGGCAACCTCTTCGGAGACCGGCTCTGGGTCCGGCACCGGGGCGGCAATCATCTGCAAAATCAACAGCCCACATAGGGCAACACCAGCGGCAAAAATCTCGGACGGCGTCCAGCCGATTTCGCGACCAAGCCCCGCCATAAGCGCCGACACCGCATAAGCAACCGAGAAAATCCCATGCGCTAGGTTCATCAATGGCCGCCCCGAACGCCCCTCAAGGATCGAAATTCGTGCGTTCATCGCGACGTCCAAGGACCCCGACCCAATGGTCGCCCCCATCATCACCACCGCCAAAAACACCCCGTTTGTGGCATAGCCGGGAAACAAGAACGCCCCCGCCATCACCGCCGCCAATACCGGCAAGGTCCAGCGCCCCAATTTGGCTTCGGCGCGGGG
>NZ_JBZXVN010000049.1:0-14393 GCF_058892305.1 Pelagimonas sp. | reverse complement strand
TGCTGGGGTGTTCGGTTGGCATGGTCAACGTGCCGCGCATCAAGGGCAACCATAACGCGATGTTGTCTGGCAAAGCGGCGGCCGAAGCGGCCGTGGCGGCGATCAAAGCGGAGCGTCAGGGCGATGAGTTGAACGACTACGAGACCGAAGTTCGCGACGGCGCGATTGGTCAAGACCTGAAAAAAGTCCGCAATGTCAAACCGATGTGGTCCAAGTGGGGTCTGACCGCGTCTTTGGCGATGGGTGGTTTGGATATGTGGACCAATACCTTGGGCTTTTCGCTATTTGGAACCATAGGTCACGGTAAAAACGATGCCGAAAGCACAGGCGCGGCGGCGGCTTATGAGCCGATCGACTATCCGAAACCGGATGGCAAAATCAGCTTTGACCGCCTGACCAACGTGTCGTTTAGCTTTACCAACCACGAGGAAAGTCAACCGGCGCACCTTAAATTGACCGACGAAAACGTGCCGATTTCCATCAACTTGCGTCAGTTTGATGAACCTGCGCAGCGCTACTGCCCTGCGGGTGTCTACGAAGTTGTGAGCGAAGAGGGCAAAGACCCCAAATTTGTCATCAACTTCCAGAACTGCGTGCATTGCAAAACCTGCGACATCAAAGACCCGAGCCAGAACATCACCTGGACGGTTCCTCAGGGTGGCGACGGGCCAAACTACCCCAATATGTAAGCGTTAAACGGACCTTCATCTTTGATTGCGATACTTCCTAAGGGAATAATTGCGGTTAGAAGATGAAGGTACGCGACCCTCGTTGGCCTAGTTCATGGGCATTTGAACTTCGCACGCGCGAGGAGGC
Organism: Pelagimonas sp.; assembly: GCF_058892305.1. Lineage (NCBI taxonomy): Bacteria > Pseudomonadati > Pseudomonadota > Alphaproteobacteria > Rhodobacterales > Roseobacteraceae > Pelagimonas > Pelagimonas sp. The sequence continues at coordinate 13,577 of NZ_JBZXVN010000049.1, read as the reverse complement.
TTTTCTTGCGCGCGTGACTAATGTGAGCGCCTCAGGCCTTCGATTTGAAGGGAAAGTTGGCGCGCGCCCCGGACAAGTTGTAAAGTTCAAAGTACTGGGTGACGTCATCAGTGGCCGCATCATTCGTGTTTCCTTGGAAAGTGGTGCGGTTGCCTTTCGCAAAAAACTCACGCCTCAACAGTTTTCGATCATGCGCCAAATTCGTGGATTTCATGATCTATAAGTAAATTTTCCCTTGGCGGGGTCTGGAATGACAGTCTTGTCAGTGCTGTGCGATTGCGTTGCTGCGGCGAGCGTCATAGGCTTCGTGTTAACCGTGCTTATAACAAAGGGGCGCATAGTGGCATTTTGGGCAAACACAATTCGTGCAGCAGTGATGATGGCGGGGGCGTGCCTTCCGGTAAGTGTCGGAGCCAATGGCATCTCGGGTGATTACCTTGCCGCCCGACAGGCCAGCTTTTTGGGGGATTTCAAATCCGCCGCACATTATTACGGCCGCGCCATCATGTTCGACCCGGACCGGCCCGAGCTTTTGGAACGTGGCGTGTTGTCGAATTTGGCACTCGGTCAGGTCGAAACAGCCGCAGGTCTGGCGCAACATATGGCCGACCTTGGCCTGACAAGTCAGATCGCCCAAATGGCCACCGTTGCCCGCGATGCCAAAGCTGAAAACTATAGTGCAATCTTACAAGCGATTTCGGATAAACGCGCTCTTGGCCCGCTTGCGGATGGTCTTGTTCAAGCTTGGGCGCAACTGGGCCAAGGCGATATGAGCGCGGCTTTGGTCGGCTTTGAAGAGGTCAAGAAAATCCAAGGTCTGGGTGGCTTTGCCGTTTATCACAAGGCGCTTGCCCTGGCCTCGGTCGGAGATTTTGAAAACGCAGAGGCGCTGTTTGCGACCGACAACGCCGGTGGCCTTGGGCTGACGCGCCGCGGTGTTATGGCCCATGCCGAGATTCTGAGCCAGCTAGAGCGCAACGATGATGCGATTGCCTTGCTTGGCCGCGCCTTTGGACGTGACCTGGACCCTGAGCTAGATGCGATGCGTACGGCGCTTGAGGTCGGTGAAACATTGACCTTCACCCATGTGAAATCGCCGCGCGATGGGATTGCCGAAGTGTTCTATTCGCTTGGTGGCGCGTTATCGAATGAAAACAATGATGAGTTGACCTTGATCTACACTCAGATCGCGGAGTTCCTGCGCCCCGATCATGTGGATGCAATCCTGTTGACTGCCGAAGTGTTGGATTCGATGCAGCGCTATGAACTGGCTGTGACAACCTATGCCCGCGTGCCCAAGGACGATAGCTCGCATCATGCTGCCGAACTAGGCCGGGCGGCGGCCTTGAACGCCCAGAACAAGCCCGACGAGGCGATTGCCGTTTTGCGGGGCCTGACCGAAAGCCATGGTGATTTGCCAATCGTGCATTCAACGCTCGGCGACATGCTGCGCGCCGAAGAGAAATTTGTTGAGGCCAGCGCGTCTTACACCAAGGCGATTGACCTCTATGAAGAAGTCACAAACCGTCAGTGGTTTTTGTTTTACACCCGTGGGATCGCGAATGAGCGCCAAGGCAACTGGGAAGCCGCAGAGGTCGATTTTCGCAAAGCGTTGGAGCTAAACCCGGAGCAGCCACAGGTGTTGAATTACTTGGGCTATTCGCTGGTTGAGAAAGAAATGAAGCTGGATGAAGCGCTGGACATGATCCAACGCGCTGTTTCGAAACAACCGAATGCTGGCTACATTGTCGATTCGCTAGGTTGGGTTCTCTATCGCCTCGGCCGCTATGAAGAATCCGTACCCCATATGGAGCGCGCGGCGGAATTGATGCCGATTGACCCGATTGTGAATGACCATTTGGGTGATGTATATTGGGCCGTTGGCCGAACCCGCGAGGCGGAGTTTATGTGGAAACGCGCCCTAAGCTTTGCCGATTGGGAAGAGGCCGCCGAAGAGGCAGATGTTGATCGCATCCGTCGCAAGCTCGAAGTTGGTTTGGATCAGGTTCTTTCGGACGAAGGGGCAGAGCCGCTCAAGGTTGCGAATGGCGATTGAGGTCTTTGCTCCGGCCAAGATCAATCTAACGCTGCATGTGACGGGACAACGGGACGACGGCTATCACTTGCTCGATTCGTTGGTGGTGTTTGCAGATTTTGGTGATTTTCTAACCGTCGCGCCGTCAGATGAAATGGAAATGACGGTGTCGGGGCCCTTTGCCAAGGGCGTTCCGACCGACCACCGCAACCTGTGCTGGAAAGCGGCCGAGCTCTTTGGCGAATCCGTGTCGATTCATTTGACCAAGAACTTGCCTCATGCGGCGGGTATCGGCGGTGGATCGTCGGATGCGGCGGCTGTTTTGAACGCAATGACGTTGTTGTTCGACCGGCCTTGTGTCGGTGACCCGGTGTCGCTTGGGGCCGATGTGCCGGTGTGTCAGGTCGGCAAAGCGGTTCGAATGCAGGGTGTCGGCGAGGTGCTGACTCCCCTCGATTTCGAGCCAATATGTGCAGTTTTGGTGAACCCAAGGGTCGAAGTCCCGACACCTGTCGTGTTCAAAGGGCTGGCGTGCAAAACCAATCCTATGATGTCTGTCCCCCCAAAAACGGGCACAAGAGGTTGGTTGACCGAACAGCGCAATGATCTTGAAGGGCCGGCTATTGCTGCGGCTCCCGTCATCCATGAAGTCTTGCAAGCGCTATCGCAGTTGGAAGGAGTGCGCTTGGTGCGCATGTCGGGCTCTGGCGCGACCTGTTTTGGCGTGTTTGACAACCGTAGTCACGCAGAGGCCATGGCGCGCCAATTGGCAAAGGCGCACCCAGATTGGTGGGTGCGCGACGTGACGCTCAGCTAATTCTTAGCTTACCCGCGACACGACAAAGTCGTTGAGTTCGATAAGCAGGTCACGCAACTCGCTTTGCGGCAAAACACCCATCGCCTGTTTGGCACGGGCGGTCCAAGCGAGTGCCTCTTGGCGCGTGTCTTCGAGGGCGTTGTGCTTGTTCAAAAGGGCAATCGCGTGCTCTAGGTCGCCGTCGCGTTGATCCCCCTTTTCGATGACCCGCTTCCAGAATGCGCGCTCTTCGTCATTGCCTTTGGCAACAGCCTTGATCAGCGGCAGGGTCAGCTTGCGTTCGCGGAAATCATCACCGACGTTCTTACCGGTGGCATCCGAGCCCCAATAATCCAGAAGGTCATCAACGATCTGGAAAGCAATGCCGAGGGCGTCGCCATAGTCATAGAGCGCTTTAACCTCGTCGGCCGGGCGTCCTGCGATCACACCGCCAACTTCGGTTGCCGCCGAGAAGAGAGCGGCGGTTTTGCCGCGCACAACCTGAAGATAGGTTGCTTCGGTGGTGCCAAGGTCTTGCGCCGCTGTGAGCTGAAGCACTTCGCCCTCAGCAATGGTGGCCGCAGCATTTGACAGAATGCGCAACACATCAAGGTTGCCGGTTTCGGTCATCAACTGGAACGACCGGGCAAAGAGATAGTCGCCGACAAGAACGCTCGATTTGTTGTCCCACAAGAGATTGGCGGTGGGGCGGCCACGGCGCTTGTCACTTTCGTCGACAACGTCATCGTGAAGCAGAGTCGCGGTATGGATAAATTCAACAGTGGCGGCCAGATGCACATGATAGGGGCCGTCGTACCCACACATCCGCGCAGCGGCGAGCGTCAACAACGGACGCAAACGCTTGCCCCCAGCTTCGACCAGATGGGCCGTTACCTCGGGGATCCGTGGCGCATGTTCCGACGCCATGCGGGTCCGGATCAACGCATTTACAGCGACCATATCGTCGTCAAGCAATGCTGCCAGACGCTCATGCGGCTTTAGCGGTGTTTGTTCCACGCTCATCACACTCCCGTGCAAGGGTCGACATTTGCCGCGCCTTGTCCTTACATCCCTGTCATGGAAGAGCTTTTACGAACCACCGACATCACGCTGATCCCGCTGGCGAAAACACTTCTGGACGAGAAGGGTATAGACAGCTTTGAATTGGACGTAAACATGAGCATCTTGGAAGGTAGCATAGGCATTCTGCCGCGCCGCCTTATGGTGCGAACAGATGAGCTTGACGCGGCGCGTCGGGTTCTGCGCGAAAACGGAGTGAATTTTGAAGGTTGAGACCTTTGAAACGGACGAGTTGACCCAAGACGATTTTTTGGGTGGCAAGGTGCAGTTGCGCCAACCTCGGGGCGGATATCGCGCAGGGGTCGATCCGGTGTTGTTGGCCGCGACGGTTGAGGCCGGAGCGGGTCAAACCGTGCTTGAACTGGGCTGTGGGGCGGCTCCGGCCCTGTGTTGTCTGGGTGTGCGCATTCCGGGGCTGTATTTATACGGTTTAGAATTGCAGCCGGGCTACGCCGAGTTGGGCCAACACAACCTTCATCAAAACGGTCAGAAAGGTACGATCTGGCAAGGCGATGTGTCGTCTCCACCGGCGGAGATGAAGGCGATGAACTTTCACCACGTCATCGCGAATCCCCCCTATTTCAAACAAGAGAAACGGATAAGCGCGTGGGATGGCGGGCGCGAAATTGCACTTGCCGGGCAGACGGCATTGGAAACCTGGGTCGAGACCGCGACAAAACGTCTTCGACCTCGCGGATATGTGACCTTCATTCAGCGAGCCGAGCGGCTTCCTGAGTTGATGAGTGCCATGCAGAAACGAGTCGGGTCGTTGGAGCTTTTGCCGCTTTTGCCGCGCGTCGGACGGCCACCGCGATTGATTTTGTTACGTGGGCGCAAGGACGGTCGGGCGGATTTTAAATTCCACCCGCCGCAAATCATGCATGTCGGGCCGGTGCATGTGGAGCAAGGCAAGAGCTATACATCGCGCTTTGAAAAGGTGCTGAGCACCGGGGCATCTTTGCCGTTTTCCGGCTGATTTCGGGCAAATCTCTGCTGATTGTCATAAATCTGAGGCATTACTGTGCAGGTGCGGCGTGACAACCGCTTCTGATTGTGCTGGACTGCAAATGTTACCCATCAAAAGGAGGAAACTATGAGCTTGAGTTCACACCTGCAGGAACTGAAGAAGAAACATCAGTCGCTTTCCGATGCCGTTGAAGAAGCGCAGCGCGCTCCAGGGGTTGATGACCTGCAAATCGTGGACATGAAAAGGCAGAAGCTGAAGATCAAAGAAGAGATCGAACGGCTCAGCGACCCAGTCGCCTAAGCACTTTTCACCTCATGACCTGCTGGTTACAGCAGGTCCTCGATCGGGACTTGTGTCTTTCCAATAGTCCCATCTGGCAGTTTCCCAATCTCGGAGAACAGCCACTCTTCAAAGGCCGCAATTTGCGGCCTTTTTTCGTTTCCGTCGACACACAAAAACCGGAACCGAGTTGGCACCCGTAGTACAACCTTAAAGGGAGCAACAAGTTGGCCACTTGCCAAATACCGCGACGCCAAAGCCGATCGCCCAAGCACAACACCATCCCCGGCCAGCGTGGCATCCAAAGCATGGTCCGGTTGCGAAAACTGCGCTGCCAAGGTTGGGTCGTGATCTATTCCATTGGCGTGAAACCAATGCCGCCAATTGGCATTGGCGTGAAGCAAGGGCAGAGGGTCGCCATAAATCAAAGGCGCGTTGATCAGGCATTTGGGCGACGTGTAGCGTTCGGCAAGATCGGGACGCATCATTGGCATAACCGCGTCGTTGAGCAGGGTTCGGCTATACAGGCCGGTGTCCGGCCCATCGCCATAGCGCACCGCGACATCAATTTCATCGCGGTCGAAATCCATGGTGCGCAGGCTTGCGGCAAAGCGCAGTTCGATCTCGGGATGCGCGCGGGCAAAATCATATAGACGCGGAGCAAGGATTTTGGCGGTAAAGGCCGGACCCGCCGTCACAGACAACGCGCGGGTGTCTTGAAGGCGGCGCGTGGCGCTCCAAGCTGATTCCAAGCGATTGAACGCCTCGCTCGTGCCCGGGGCCAAAGCGCGACCCGCCTCTGTTAGCTCAACAGCGCGGGTGAGGCGGTGGAAAACCGGCTGCCCCAGATGTTCCTCAAGATTTTTGATCTGAAAAGACAGGGCGGCAGGGGTGACGTGCAACTCTTCGGCCGCCTTGGCAAACGACATGTGACGGGCGGCAGCCTCAAAGGCACGAAGGGCGGTCAGCGGCGGGAGACGATCTGGCATAGATTAGTTTTTCTTAAGTGAGAGCGGAAATAGTCTCGTTTGTCGCCTTCGACAGTGGGCGTTAGGTTCGTAGTAGTCAAGAGATGCTAACCCAAACCTAGGAGGTCACTATGATTGAGATTGCTCATAACCGCGAAATGGAACGTGCCATCAAAGTGGCCCATGCTGAACGCAGCGCTGCTTTTGCCGCGATTTGGACAGGTTTGTTTTCGCTGTTCCCTAAGTTTTCCCTGAGCCAGAAACCGCAGGCCACGCCCGCCGGTTAAGCTCCGGTCCAAACCGGACCAAAAGAAACGCCCCCGAACCGCAAGGCTCCGGGGGCGTTTTTGTTTTGAACTTTGTCTCGTCGTTAGACGAAGAACTGAGCACCGTTGGCGGAGATGGTCGAGCCATTGATAAAGCCCGCATCGTCGGAGGCCAGGAAGGCAACGCAGCGTGCGATTTCTTCTGGCTCACCCAAACGACCGGCTGGAATCTGGCCGATGATCGATTCGCGGACTTTTTCCGGAACCGCCATCACCATTTCGGTTGCGATATAGCCGGGGCAGATGGCGTTGGCGGTGATGCCAGCGCGCGCGCCTTCTTGGGCCAGGGACTTAACGATACCGAGATCGCCGGCTTTGGTCGCGGCATAGTTCACCTGAGCGAACTGACCTTTTTGACCGTTGATCGAGCTGATCACGATGATACGGCCGAACTTACGCTCGCGCATACCGGGCCAGATCGGGTGAACGGTGTTGAAAACACCGGTCAGGTTGGTGTCGATCACTTCGCTCCACTGTTCCGGTGTCATCTTGTGGAACGGCGCGTCACGGGTGATGCCCGCGTTCGCAACGACCACGTCGATAGGACCGAGATCAGCTTCAACCTGAGCAAGACCAGCTTTGGACGCGTCATAATCGGCAACGTTCCACTTGTAGGTTTTGATGCCGGTGGCTGCGGTAAAGGCTGCGGCCTTTTCGTCATTACCGGCATATGTCGCGGCAACGGTGTATCCGTCGGCCTGCAGTTTTTTTGAAATCGCTTCACCGATACCGCGGCTTCCGCCGGTGACGAGTGCAACTCTTGCCATTGTCTTCTCCAAAATGTGACTACCCATTGGGTAAGGTTGTTATTGAATTTCCCCGTCGCGCGCAACAATATTGCGCAACCTTTTTGCCGCAATGCGGCGATTTATAAAAAAAGAGGCGCCCGAAGGCGCCTCATATGTCGGATGACCCGAAACTTATGGGCGCTCCACACACAGTGCGACACCCATGCCGCCGCCGATGCAAAGAGTTGCGAGGCCTTTTTTGGCATCACGACGCTTCATTTCGAAGAGCAGGGTGTTGAGAACGCGGCAACCCGAGGCACCGATTGGGTGACCGATAGCAATTGCGCCGCCGTTGACGTTCACGATGGCCGGATCCCAGCCCATGTCTTTGTTCACGGCACAGGCCTGAGCGGCAAAGGCTTCGTTGGCTTCGACAAGGTCGAGATCGCCAACCGACCAGCCCGCTTTGTCCAAAGCTTTGCGCGACGCATAGATCGGACCAACACCCATGATCGATGGGTCAAGACCAGCAGTGGCGTAAGACGCGATGCGGGCCAAAGGCTCGATGCCGCGCTTTTCAGCTTCGTCCGCGCTCATCAACAGGGCACCGGCGGCACCGTCGTTGAGGCCCGATGCGTTGGCCGCGGTGACTGTGCCATCTTTGATAAAGGCCGGACGCAGTTTTTGCATGGCTGCCATTGTCGCGCCGTGACGAATGTATTCGTCTTTGTCGACAATGATGTCGCCCTTGCGGTTTTTGACGGTGAAGGGGATCACTTCGTCGTCAAATTTACCGGCATTTTGAGCGGCTTCGGCCTTATTTTGCGACGCAACGGCGAATTCGTCCTGCATGTCGCGGGAGATGTCCCACTTGGCAGCAACGTTTTCGGCAGTCTGGCCCATATGGTAGCCATTGAAGGCATCCCAAAGACCATCGCGAATCATTGTGTCGATGTATTTCATGTCGCCCATTTTCGTCCCGGCGCGCAGATGTGCAGCGTGAGTCGAGAGCGACATGTTTTCTTGGCCACCGGCGCAGACGATGGAAGCATCACCAAGCATGATGTGCTGGGCACCAAGTGCAACGGCGCGTAGGCCCGATCCGCAAACTTGGTTGATACCCCAAGCGGCGCTTTCTTGTGGCAGGCCGGCATTAATATGCGCCTGACGTGCAGGGTTTTGACCCTGGGCTGCGGTCAGAACCTGACCAAGAATGGTCTCGGATACTTCACCTTTTTCGATGCCTGCGCGTTCTACCAGTGCTTCGAGCACGGCAGAGCCAAGATCATGTGCAGGGGTGTTTGCAAAAGAACCGCTGAAGCTGCCCACGGCTGTCCGTGCTGCAGATGCGATAACGACATTGGTCATATGAATTCCTCCGGCCAAGCGTACCAAGCATGCATAGCGCGATTTTGCGTTGTGCAAAACCGAACTTTGCTCGCCTGTCAGGTGAGAGGAATAGATCAAGCCGCAGTGCAGCAAAAGAGACAGTGTGTCTCAGGCTTGCCCTTGGGTCATGCTGTGCGCTTATTTTCTGTGTCCCGCCAAGGGGGGCTAACCGTTGGCGCGGCGAAATAGAAACCTTGCAAACAGGTGACGCCAAGGTCGACTAGACATTGTGCATCGGCTAGGTTTTCAACATATTCCGCGACCGTAAACATATCAAATTGCTCAGCAATTGAGACCATCGCCGCGACCAATACTTGGTTGTCAGCATCCTGTGCAATGCCAACTGCAAACTCGCCGTCAATTTTAAGGATGTCGAAGTCGAATTCCTTGAAATGGCGTAGCGCTGTGTAGCCCGAACCAAAGTCGTCGATGGCAAAAGAAATCCCTTTGCCGCGCAATTCGGTCATGAAGTTCACGACCAATTCCGGAACAAGCATCGCCGAATGTTCGGTGATTTCAAGAATCAGGCGTTCCGCAACCGTTGGGTCCTGAGACAGGCCCTTGTTCAATGTGCGCATCCATTTCTTGTAGCCGATAGAGCGTGCAGACATGTTAATCGACAAGCGCAGATCGGGAACGCGGCTTAGCTCTGCTATACCTTTTTCCAAGGCAATGCAGTCAAGTAACCGACCGTATTCCGTTTCTTCGACGGTGTTGATGAATTCACCGGCCGGTATGACGCGGCCAGTTTCATCAAGAACGCGGATAAGCCCCTCGTGAAAAGCGACTCGATCCATAGCTTGAGAGTGGACTACAGGCTGGAAGGCAAGCATCACTTGGCGATGTTTGATCGCCCGCTTGACCATATCCATTATGCCTGCATCCCGTGTGTTTAAGGCGTGTTCGAGCGCATTGCGCGCCCCGCCGGGGATGTTCGTGTGGTCGCGTGCCAATTCCGCCTCCGTATCGAACCTGACACATTTGTGACGCCAAGGGTTTAAGCGATGCTTAAAGTTCGCGTTTGGTTCGAATTGTACGGAATTTCGATTGCTGTTGACTCCCACCCAGTCTGCCGTATAAGCGCGCCTTCATTGGTGTTGGTGGCCCTCGCAAGAGGATCCCTGTCATTCCGGCCAAATCCGGGAAGAGGACAACGCCCTTCAAAACCTAACTGAAGGATATCAGCTGTGACAAAACGCACATCTGCCAAGTACAAAATCGACCGTCGCATGGGCGAAAACATCTGGGGCCGCCCAAAGTCCCCAGTAAACCGTCGTGACTATGGCCCGGGCCAGCACGGTCAGCGCCGCAAAGGCAAAATGTCCGACTTCGGTCTTCAGCTTCGCGCCAAGCAGAAGCTAAAAGGCTACTACGGCGATCTGACCGAAAAGCAATTCCGCCGCATCTATGGCGAAGCAGAGCGTGTTAAGGGCGACACCGGTGAAAACCTGATCGGTCTGCTCGAACGTCGTCTGGACGCTGTTGTTTACCGCGCCAAATTCGTTGCCACCGTGTTCGCTGCGCGTCAGTTTGTGAACCACGGCCACGTTCTGGTGAACGGCAAGCGCGTGAACATTCCTTCGTACCGCGTGAAAGAAGGTGACGTTGTTGAAGTCCGCGAAAAATCGCGCCAGATGGTTGCACTGATCGAAGCGACTCAGCTTTCTGAGCGTGACGTTCCTGACTACATCGAAGCCGACCACTCCAAAATGACAGCAACATTCGTTCGTTCGCCTGGTCTGGCCGATGTGCCTTACCCTGTTGTTATGGAACCAAACCTGGTTATCGAATATTACGCTCAGAACTAAGCGTAAGTCGCACAGAATTAGAAAGGCCGCCCTATTCGGGGCGGCCTTTTTCGTTTGGGCAGTTCAAACTACACAAAAAAAACGCGCCCATCAGGCGCGTTTTATAAAGCTTAGAATGTGGCTAATTCAGATGTAAAGAACATCGCGGTATACGTGGCGCACGATGTCTTCGCGGCGAATACCTTTTGCAGAGAGTTCTTCGTCAGTAAGACGTTGCAGCTTTTCCACCTCGGCAAAGCGGGTGTTGGATTCGGCGATGCGAACCAGAGTCGAATAAAACCCGTTTAAGAAACCTGCAAACGGATTGCGCTTGGCCGGGAGTGGGGTTGACACATATGCCATGATCTTCACCTCGAAACTGTTAGCGTATGACTTGTATGAAGGTTATGCTGCGCTGCAGCGGAGCGCTAGAGGCACAAAGACATACCCGCTGCCACTGAAATGCATGGCTGGAACCTGCGGCAAGGCGCATGAAAAAGGGCGGCTCGAAAGCCGCCCCTTGTCAAAATGACTCATTAACCAGATGAAAAGTCCATTCCGAAGCTAAATATTGTCGCTTGGGCTGCGGTCACACTCACAGTACCACTATAGCGCGGAAACCTACGATTTCGCAATTTTCTGACGCCCATGAGCGCCAAAACACAAATTTTGCGCCAAAATACGACAATACGATCGCTGCGATGCCTGTTTTCTGTGCAAGTTCTTGGGTGAAGGGCATGAGACATGTGCGCCGGACTGAGAAAGCCGGTCGTAGCGATTCTAAAAACCTCGCGCGTCAGCCGTGATTACTTGGCTTCTCTGAGCCAATTATCCTCAAAGAGAAACGTTGACGTGCCCGCAAATTTTGCCATCCTGCTCAACTCAGCTTCAAGTTTTTGATGCCGGCCGCGGCCCCATGAAACCGAGCGCTCAGGCCAAAGCGCCGTGACACGCAGGGCATCAAGACGACGGTCAACGGAGGCATCAATCCGACCGATCAGCCTATCGCTTTCCAGAATCGGGAAAACATAATAGCCATATTGGCGCTTGGCGGCTGGTGTGAAAATTTCGATTCGATAGTGAAAGCCAAACAAGCGTTCGGCACGTTTTCGATCCCGCAGAGCCGGGTCAAACGGACTAAGAATGCGCAGACGGCTTGGTGGGTTGGGCGCATCTTGAACTTGGGAGAGGATGTCGGGCCGGGCAAAATGCTTGCGCAGACTGCCATCATTTTGGGTCACCTGAACCTCTATGATCTCACCTGTGGCCAAGGCGTCACGACACCAGTTGCGCGCTTCTGCGGCAGAGATCGTTGCCCAAAACGCGGCAATTTCGCCGCTTGTTGCAAACCCAAGCCGGTCAAGAGCAGCGGTACACAGCCAATCAACGCTGTCGTTTTCGTTGGGGTGGTTGTCTCGGTGCTCGTTGGGAATGACCCGAGCGCTCAGATCGAAGATCTTGCGAAATTGCTCGCGACGCGACACTGCCAACTGCCCTGTTTGCCAGAGAAACTCCAAGGCCGTTTTAGACGGGTGCCAATCCCACCATCCCCCAGATCCGCGGGCCTCGCCATCTCCGACATCGCCTGATCCACATCCGCCTTGGGCGGCGATTTGATCCAAAACACCCTGAATTTTTTCCTCAAACCCGCCGCGACGCCACACGCTCCATCGCTTGCGGAGTAGGGCGTCATTTCTGGTAAAGCGAAGATGCCAGAAGGGGTAGAACTCGGTCGGGATCACCGAGGCGTCATGGGTCCAATGCTCAAAAAGGCTCCGGTCCTTTTCCAGAAGGGTGTCAAGGTTTTTGGGCCGATAGCCCGGACGCCGGGAAAACAGGATCATATGATGAGCACGCTCGATGGTGCGAACGCTATCGACCTGAATAAACCCCAGCCGGGTGATCAGATCGAGAAGATCGGCTCCCTTGCCGGGGCCGGTCGGGGCCTCACCGAGTGCATGTTTGTCCAAGAACAAACGCCGCGCATCAGAATTGGAAAGCGTGATCACCGGCGCTTGAGCGTGTCGCCATAGGCAATGGTTGGCGTGAGTTCGATAATCTTGTCGATATCGGCGTCGGGGTTTTCTACGCGGGACGCAATAATCTGAGCGGCGCGTGTGCCGACCTCGGTGCGGCAGGCGTCCATTGTAGCAAGCTGTCGTGGAAGGCCCTGAAGCAATTCAACACCATTAAAGCCCGCGAGACCAATTTGACCGGGAATGTCGATGCCGTTGTCCAACATATGGAGCATACCGCCCGCAGCGATCATATCATTGGAATAATACAGAAAATCTATTTCGGGGTCGCGCTTGAGCATGGCTTCGGTCATCTCGCGGCCTTTGGCCAAGGCGGAGCCGCCCGAATAGAACTCTTGATCGACAACCTCGACGCCCTCTTTGGCAAGGGCCTCGGTAAAGCCTTCGAACCGTTTGCGCGCGCGGTGGTCCAGCGGCATTTTGGTACCCATGAAACCAATGCGTTCGTAACCCTGTTTCACAATCGCTTTGGCCATTTCACGTCCGGCACGGCGGTGTGAAATGCCGACCGCGCTATCAATAGCGGTGCCGTCTGTGTCCATGATTTCGACAACCGGAATGCCGCTTGCCTTAAGCATCGCGCGCGAGGCGTCGGTGTGTTCAAGCCCGGCGATGATGACACCGGAGGGGCGCCAAGACAGCATTTCATACAAAACCCGTTCTTCTTTTTCGGGCATATAATCGGTGACGCCAACAACAGGTTGAAGTTCGGTTTCTTCCAAAACACTCGAAATCCCGGACATGACTTCGGGGAAAACCATGTTGCGCAAGCTCGGGATGATCACCGCCACCAGATTGACCCGCTGACTGGCAAGGGCACCGGCGATTTTGTTCGGCACATAGCCAAGCGTCTTTGCGGCCTCTAGAACCTTTTCGCGGGTAGCTTGACTGACATCGCCGCGATTGCGCAACACCCGGCTGACCGTCATTTCAGAAACCCCCGACGCTTCTGAAACATCACGAAGGGTCAACGGGCGATTGGCATCATTGGTCACGGGCGAAATCCTTTTGGTTTGGGAAAACGTTACCGCAAACGCGCGTCGTGACACAAGATGGCCAATGTGACGCGGAGGCGGGATGACAAGCCGGAATGACCACGCTAAGAAAACGGAGAGTGGTCCCGTGGCTCAACTGGATAGAGCAGCCCCCTCCTAAGGGGCAGGTTGCAGGTTCGAATCCTGCCGGG
>NZ_JBZXVN010000048.1:0-90227 GCF_058892305.1 Pelagimonas sp. | reverse complement strand
TGAACCCTGAATGGCAAAATGATCTAGCGCTGTGCTGGCTGCGTCTGGCCCCCAAAAGGGTAAGCTGGTTTTCCTGTCAATGCCCCAGTCGCCATCCAGATGAGGCCCGATGGTTGGGCATCGCGCCGGTCTAGATCACAAGAGGCTCTCTTAGGTGTGTTTCAAACCGCCTTACCCGACGATCAGCTGTTTAAGCTTCAACGCTTCGTACTCCAGAGTTTTTAAACGATGGTTGACCACGTCACCAAGCGAGATCATGCCAATCAGCTGGTCGTCTTCTAGGACAGGCATATGCCGAAAGCGCCCGTCGGTCATGCGGCGTAAAACACTAACCAACAGTTCGTCAGTTGAGGTCGTTTCCACATTTGCCGACATAAGCTGATCGACGGTTTGGGAAAGGGTTTCTTTGGGGGTTTCGGCCAGCCGTCGCACAATGTCGCGTTCTGACAAAATCCCCACGAGCTTGCCGTCATCGTCCTTGACGATCAATGCGCCGATCCGTTTTTCGCCAAGAATGGCGACGGCGTCAGAGACCGGATTTTGCGGACCGATGCAAAAGAGTTCCCCCCCCTTGTCTGTCATAACCTCTGCAACCTTGGCCTGTGCCACCGATACATTGGTTTGCAATGACTGACTATGAGTTGTCTCGTTCGCGTCACCGCGGGTTTTGGGTTTATAGGATCCGACCATGGCAATTCCCTCCTGTCCTAACTATAGGATAAGGAGAATTGCCTTTGGGTAAACAGTTTCCACCAAAAAGGTGCCAAATGACGGACCTGACCCTGACACCTGCCAGCGCTACGGTGCTGTTCGTAATCGCCTGTTTGGCGGGGTATCGCTATCGCCGGGTGTGGAAAGCCGAAGGACCGCGCAGCCAGTTATGGCTGTCGGGCCTGATTGCGGCAGGGACGCTTTTGGTGCTTGGCTTTGTTCCCCTGACAAGCGGGTGATCTATCAGCCCGCAGTGCGCTCTGCCGCCTCGCGGCGCGCGCGTTGGCGTGGGCATTCAAGCCGTTCGCGTAGTGGGCTGTTAGGGTCAATTTCCTTTTTGCACACAAGGCAATGATCCGCGCCGTCTACGGCGTTTAACCCACCACAGCTTCCTTTGATGGTGCGCCCCGAAAGCATCACACCGATCGCCATCCCCATCATGACGATGGAAAACAGTCCAAAGGCGAGGATAAAAGTCGACATGGCGCTGTGCCTTTCCCGCGTTATGCGGTCAGTGAGGTGAACTTGTCCGACACAGTGGGGACAAGGTGGTTGGTCGTGTCGCCAGTACGTTCGACAAACAGAGCCGCCAAATCAAGGTTGTTGGCAAGTTCAAGGCCGCGTTCGCGCCCCAGAACCAAGAGCGCAGTTGCCCATGCGTCGGCCAGCATTGCGTTGTCGGTCAGCACAGTAACCGATGCGGTATTGTGGGTGACGGGACGACCGGTTGTCGGGTCAATCATGTGCGAATATCGCTGGCCATCGACTTCGAAGAAGTTGCGATAATCCCCGGATGTGGCCATGCCCATGTTCGAGAGGCCCACGACCTGCATGACGCCACGATCAAAGCTCTGGGGCGTTTCGATGCCGATCTGCCATGGCTGACCTTCTGGGTTTTTGCCAGCAGTGACGAGATCGCCACCGATCTCGACCATATAGTCGGTGATCCCATGGGCGGCCAAAGCCTTGGCGACCAGGTCGACACCAAAGCCTTTGGCGATGGAAGACAGATAGATTTGCGCACCATTGTTCAGCTTGACCAAGGCACCTTTTTGAAGCTCAAGCGACTGCTGTTGACCGCAGCACCCCATGGCCTCGGCTATCTTGTTGTCGGTCGGCATTTCACCAGGGGTTTGGCGCGCGCCAAATCCCCACAGGTCAAACAAGGCGCCGGCCGTGACGTCGAAACGTCCATCACTGGCGGTGTTGACGTCCGCAGCGGCCTGCATCACGTGATGGAAGTCGTGTGAAACCGCGACCCGGTCACCGGCTTTTGCCGCATTGAAACGCGAAATTTCCGATTCGTCGTCCCAGTTAGACATTTGGGCGTTCACCCGTGCCAGAGCGGTATCGACATCGGCTTGAAGCGTTGCTTTGTCCACCGCTTGGCTGTGGTCTATGGCTACAATCTTGTAACCTGTGCCCATCGTAAGCCCGGTCAGTTCCAGCACGGACCAGCCCTTCTTGCAGGCGGCAGCCAATGCAAGCGGCATAATCATGAAGCTACGGCGAGAAAAAAGAAGAGGGTTCGACACGGGCGTCTCCGCTGGGTTGCGCATTTCCACTGTAAGATCGGCACGCTTCTGAGGCAGATCAGCAAAAAGTTCAACAGAGTTTTGAGAGTTTGCGCTCAAACACCTTCCAAAACCCGTGCTTTTCTCGCATAAGGCAGCCGAAAACCGACAGGACACATGTGACGTGCAGCAATTCAAATTGAAAAAAGGTCTGAACGTGCCGGTGCTGGGGGCGCCTGGTAACGGGATAGAAGACGGAGCAGAAATCCGCACTGTGGCGGTGCTTGGACAGGATTTTATTGGTTTGAAACCGCGCCTTGCCGTCGCGGAAGGGGATGTGATTGCTGCGGGCGCACCGATCTTTGCCCACAAGGATACGCCCGAGGTTCAGGTGACCGCACCTGTGACAGGGCGAATCAAGGCGATCAACAGGGGCGCGCGCCGCGCTTTGATCAGCGTAGAAATCGACGTTGATGCCTCTGCAGCCGAATCAGTGGACTTTTCAACTGTTGGCGATGACAGCACCGCCGATGGCATTCGCGCCCGTCTTTGTGCGGCGGGTCTCTGGACTGCGTTTCGCACGCGCCCGTATTCCAAAGTGCCTGCGGGTGATGCGCAGGCCGCTGCGATCTATGTGACGGCGATGGACAGCGAACCCTTGTCCGGCGATGCCGCCGTGATCATCAATGACGACCCTGAGGCTTTCGCCCGCGGGCTAGAGGCCGTCTCCAAGTTGACCGATGGTGCGACATACCTTTGTCAGGACGCGGGGGCCGACATTCCCGGGGCTGATCAGGAAGGTGTGACGGCGGTCGGGTTTTCCGGGCCGCATCCAGCCGGTCTTGCCGGTACGCATATGCATTTCCTAGAGCCGCCACGCTCGGATAAAACAGTTTGGACCATTGGCTATCACGATGTGATCGTCATTGGTCGTCTGATGCTGACGGGCATGTTAGACAGTCGTCGCATCATCGCCCTGTCGGGGCCGATGTGTTCGAACCCACGTTTGGTGCGCACCGTTGCGGGCGCTTCGATGACCGACCTATGTGCAGGTGACTTGCAGGGCGAGACGCCGATCCGCGTGATTTCCGGCTCGATCCTGTCTGGCGCTGCTGGCGCGGGGCCAACGGCCTATTTGGGTCGCTATGCCCGACAGATCACCTTGATCGAAGAGGATCACAAGCAGATCCCGTTGGGGTGGATTCGGCCGATGTTCTCAAAATACGCCTACCAGCCGGTGCTGGGATCGGCCATGTCCAAACGCTTGCATGCTTTGACTTCTAACCTGAACGGCGGACGTCGTGCTATGGTGCCGATTGGGACGTTTGAGCAAATTGTTCCACAAGATTTTCTCCCCACGCAGTTGCTACGCGCGCTGTTGGTGATGGACACGGATCAAGCCCAGGCGCTTGGGGCGTTGGAATTGGACGAAGAAGATTTGGCGCTGTGCGGTTTTGCCTGCCCGGCCAAATATGAATACGGTATCGCCCTGCGCGACAGCCTCACCAAGATCGAGAAGGAGGGGTAGGGCCGATGGGGCTAAGAGCATTCTTCGACAAAATCGAACCGAGCTTCACCAAGGGCGGTAAGTATGAACAGTATTTCCCCATCTATGAGATGGTTGAAAGCTTTCTGTATACGCCCAAAACCGTGACCACAGTCGCGCCTCATGCGCGGTCTTACGTGGATATGAAGCGGATCATGACCTATGTGGTGCTGGCGACTGTGCCTGCGGTCCTCTTTGGTCTTTATAATACCGGTCTACAGACCAATCAGGCGATTGCGGAATATGGCCACTCTGGCTGGCGTGCCGCGATCATTGACGGGCTGGGAATTGGCTTCAACGCCAACAACCCGGTGGCCAACATGCTGCATGGGCTGTTGTATTTCCTACCGATTTATATCGTGACGCTGGTCGCCGGAGGCATCTTTGAGGTGATCTTTTCGGTGGTGCGCAAGCACGAGGTGAACGAAGGGTTCCTTGTCAGCTCGATGCTCTACACGCTGATCCTACCGGCTTCGACGCCGCTGTGGCAGGTCGCGCTTGGCATCATTTTTGGCGTGGTGATCGGTAAAGAAGTGTTTGGCGGCACCGGCAAGAACTTTTTGAACCCGGCTCTTGTGGGGCGCGCGTTCCTGTATTTTGCCTATCCGGCCCAAATGTCGGGTGAATCGGTTTGGACGCCTGTCGATGGTTTTTCCGGGGCGACCGCCTTGGCGGTCAGCGCGGCGGATGGTTTCGCCACTTTGCCCGACCGCGGCATCGAATGGATGGACGCCTTTGTCGGCGTTATCCAAGGCAGTATGGGGGAAACCTCGACGCTCGCTATCATGATCGGCATGGTGTTCCTTTTGGCGACCAAGATTGCCAACTGGCGTCTGATTGTTGGCTGTCTTGGCGGGATGATCGCCTTTTCGAGCCTGCTCAACTGGATCGGGTCGGACACAAACCCAATGTTCGCAATGCCATGGTATTGGCATCTCGTCATCGGCGGCTACGCCTTTGGTTTGGTCTTTATGGTGACCGAGCCGGTTTCGGCCAGCCACACAAACATGGGCCGCTTTATCTATGGCGCTCTGATCGGCTTCATGGTCGTGATGATCCGCGTCGTTAACCCGGCCTTTCCCGAGGGCATGATGCTGGCGATCCTGTTCGGCAATGTCTTTGCCCCGCTGATTGACCATTTTGTCGTCCAAGCCAACATCAAGCGGAGGGCCAAGCGCAATGCCTGAAGCAACTGAAAACAAGGGCGTTCTGCGCCGTTTCCTAGATGCCCCGCCCGACAGTGTCGGCAAAACGGTCTTCGTTGCGGTGACCCTTTGTCTGGTGGCGTCCATGGTGGTGTCCGCCGCCGCCGTCGCCCTGCGTCCGGTGCAAGAGGCAAACCAGCTCAACGACAAGCGGGTGAACATCCTGCAGGTAGCCGGGGTTTATAACCCCGAGGTGCCTGTCGCCGAGGCCTTTGCAGCTTTCGAGCCGCATGTGTTGGATTTGGCAACCGCAGAGTATTCCGACCAATTCGATATCGACACCTTTGACGCGCTGGCCGCCAGCGGCGATGCGTCGGTGATGCGTGTGCTTGAGGACGATCCCGCCGGATTGGGCGGCCAGATGCAAGCCTATCGCATGGTGTATCTGCTGCGCGACGAAACCGGCGCGTTGGACAAAGTCATCCTGCCGATCGAAGGCTACGGCCTTTGGTCCACACTTTACGGCTTTATCGCCCTAGAAGAGAATGGCAACGACATCTTTGGCCTGCAATTCTATCAGCACGGCGAAACCCCCGGTCTTGGGGCCGAGGTCGACAACCCACGCTGGAAAGCCCTTTGGAATGGCAAACAACTGTTCTCAGAGGATGGTGCCTTGGCGATTAGCGTGGCCAAGACTGCGCCGCCTGCCGGTGCCGAACACCATATTGATGCGCTGGCTGGCGCGACGCTAACTACGGTTGGCGTAGATAACCTTGTCCGTTTTTGGATGGGCGAGGCCGGTTACGGTGCCTATTTGGAACGTCTTAAGGCAGGAGAGGCAGGCTGATGGCTCAGACTTACCGAACCCAATTGATTGACCCCTTGGTCGACAACAACCCGATCACCCTTCAGGTGTTGGGCATTTGTTCGGCGCTGGCGGTAACGTCCTCAATGAAAGTGGCCTTTGTTATGGCCATCGCGGTGACCTTGGTCACGGCCTTTTCGTCGATGTTCATCTCGATCCTGCGCAACCAAATCCCGAACTCGATCCGTATCATCGTTCAGATGGTGATTATCGCGTCGCTGGTGATCTTGGTTGATCAGGTGCTCAAGGCTTATGCCTATGAGATTTCCAAGACCCTGTCGGTCTTTGTTGGCCTGATCATCACCAACTGTATCGTGATGGGCCGCGCCGAGGCCTTTGCGATGAAGAACCCGCCAATGGCCAGCTTTGTCGACGGTGTCGGCAACGGTCTGGGCTATGGCGCGCTGCTTATGGTGGTGTCCTTTATCCGTGAATTGTTCGGCTCAGGCTCTTTGTTCGGCATCACGGTGTTCGAAACCGTGAACAACGGTGGCTGGTATCTCCCTAACGGTCTGCTGCTGTTGCCTCCTTCGGCATTCTTCGTGATTGGCCTGTTGATCTGGGCCATCCGGGCGTGGAAGCCCGCACAAGTCGAAGAACGTGAATACAAGATTCAGACGGTGGAGACACACTAATGCAAGATCTCCTCTCTCTCGCGGTCAAGGCGATCTTCGTCGAAAACCTGGCGCTGTCCTTCTTTTTGGGGATGTGTACTTTTCTAGCGGTCTCCAAGAAGATCCCAACGGCCATGGGTCTTGGTATCTCGGTGATGATCGTTCAGGCGATCACCGTGCCCGCCAACAATCTGATCCTGACCTATCTCTTGGCACCCGGTGCGCTGGCTTGGGCTGGCTTTCCGGATGTGGACCTGACCTTCTTGGGGTTGATCAGCTATATCGGTGTGATTGCCGCGCTGGTGCAGATCTTGGAAATGGTTCTCGATAAGTATTTCCCACCGCTTTACAACGCGCTGGGTGTCTTCTTGCCGTTGATCACAGTGAACTGCGCTATCTTGGGCGGATCGTTGTTTATGGTTGAACGCAGCTATGACTTTGCCGAAAGCGTCACCTATGGCGTGTCTTCGGGCTTTGGTTGGGCGCTGGCGATCACCGCTATGGCGGGTGTGCGCGAAAAGCTGAAATACTCCGACATTCCGGATGGACTCCAGGGTCTTGGTATCACCTTCATCACCGCAGGATTGATGGCGATGGCCTTCATGTCCTTTAGCGGCGTGAAACTGTAAGGGTAGGGGCTAGACATGGCGACTTTCGGACTTGGCGTCCTTCTCTTCACTTTGATCGTCATCGCCTTGGTGATGATCATTCTGGCCGCGCGCTCCAAACTTGTGAGCACGGGCAATGTGGACATCACCATCAACGGTGAAAAGACCATCTCGGTTCCGGCCGGTGGGAAGCTGTTGCAAACACTGGCGGCGGAAAAGCTCTTTGTGCCGTCGGCCTGTGGCGGCGGCGGTACCTGTGCGCAGTGTCGTGTGCGGGTGCATTCGGGCGGCGGGTCGATCTTGCCGACCGAAGAAAGCCACATCACCAAACGCGAAGCGGCCTGTGGCGATCGCCTGTCTTGTCAGGTGGCCGTCAAACAGGACATGAACATCGAAGTTCCCGAAGAGGTCTTTGGCGTCAAAAAATGGGAATGTACGGTTCGCTCAAACGAAAACGTGGCAACCTTTATCAAGGCCTTGGTTTTGGACCTGCCCGAGGGCGAAGATGTGAATTTCCGCGCCGGTGGTTATATCCAGATTGAGGCCCCAGAGCACCAGTTGAAATACACGGAATTCGACGTCGAAGAAGAGTACCGTGAAGATTGGGACAAGTTCAATCTTTGGCAATATGAATCGACCGTGACAGAACCGGTCGAGCGCGCCTATTCCATGGCGAACTATCCGGATGAAAAGGGCATGATCATGCTCAACGTCCGCGTGGCCAGCCCACCACCCGGGTCTTCTGGTATTCCCGCGGGCCAGATGTCGTCCTATATCTTCAACCTGAAGCCGGGTGATAAAGTGACCATTTCGGGTCCGTTCGGCGAGTTTTTCGCGCGTGAGACCGAAAAAGAAATGGTGTTTATTGGTGGTGGTGCCGGCATGGCCCCAATGCGCAGCCATATCTTTGATCAGCTCAAACGCCTGAAGAACAAAGATCGCAAGATCACCTTCTGGTATGGTGCGCGTTCCAAGCGCGAGATGTTCTTTGTCGATGACTTCGACGAGCTGGCCAAGGAATTCCCCAACTTCACATGGCATGTGGCCCTATCGGATGCGATGCCCGAGGATGATTGGGATGGCTATACCGGCTTCATCCACAATGTTCTCTACGAAGAATATCTCAAGAACCATCCGGCCCCTGAGGATTGCGAATTCTACATGTGTGGTCCTCCGATCATGAACAGCTCGGTTATCAACATGTTGTTGGAGCTGGGCGTCGACCGGGAAGACATCATGCTTGATGATTTTGGCGGCTAATCACGCAAGACAAGACTTTGGAAAAGGGGGGGGTTACGCCCCCCTTTTTTATGGGCTTGCCGGATTGTCCGCCAAGAGCGATTGCAAACGGGTGCGGGGGGCTGGGTGTTGTTTGTTTGATGGCGCCAAAGGCGAGCCTGGTGCGTTCCCTAAATGGCGCCAGTGGAAAACGTGTCAAAACCCGGTGTAGCGAGTTCGCTCTAGGTGAGGGGGCACCGTGGAACCAGTTTCGCCGAGAGCGAAATGACCCAGACCGTAAGGTCGCAGGCATCACGCCGTCAAATCACCATCCCTTGTTGGCGACTTTTCAGTGGGCCCGACAAATGCGCCTGATTTCGTCGCGATTGTGCTGCTCCTGCGGGCTTGAACGACCGAAGGAGTTTTAGCGATCTTTTGCAACTGGGGTGCAGGTGCACCAATACTTGAGGGATGCGTCGAGTTCGGCAGCGTGAAAGCTTGCTGGATCTTCGAAATGGCGCCCCGACCGTCGTGCGCTTTCGAAGAACCCCGGTGCGGGCAGCCCGCCGCGCAAGCGGCTAATCACCATCGCTGCGATCAAAGGATGCCCAGCGGCAGCGTCCTCGGCAATGAGGTCTTCCAATGCCACTGTGAGTTGATTGATCGTGTTGGGCGGAGGAACCTGAAGGGTTTTGGCAAGAGCCTGATACGTGACGGGGGCGTCTTGCGGGAGTAGCCCGCAAAGATACGCCCGAACGCGATCGGCCAAAGTGTCTTGGGCAGAGGCATCGGGCGTTTGAAGAGAGGCTGGCGTGTGTCGACCGTTCCTATCAAGATGCGCCATCAGTCGTCCTTATTTTTCCAAATGACCGGCGTGACATAGAGAATTGTGTCACCTTCACTGACCATCACCTCACCGTCCTGAATATTCACCTGTAGCTTCATCGTCCGGCTAGCCAATTGGGCCAATGCCTGTGTGTCCGTTTCCGAAAAATTGACCACCTTTAGGGTGTTGAACCGGGTGGTGTTGTTCTTGATTTTGTCCCACCAAATATCGGCTGTTTTGCCTCCATAGCTATAGATGATCACATCATCGGCTTTGCCACAGGATTGGCGCACTATCTTTTCACTTGGGAGCCCAAGGGTGATCCAAAGTTCAAGCTCATTGCTTAGGCTTTTTTGCCAAATATCCGGTTCATCATCATTTGAAAGCCCCTTGGTCAATTCCAGATGTTCATGGGCATTCAAGGCAAAGGCAACAAGGCGCAGCATCATCCGTTCGTCTGTTTCAGACGGATGTTTGGCAACGGTTAGTTTGTGGGTTTCATAATAATGACGATCCATATCGGACACGGAAAGGTCGACTTTATAAATAGTAGATTTTTGTGCCATGTGTTCTTTCCTCAGAAGTCCAGATACCGGTGACTAATCCGGCTTCCAACTTTGTGAAAGCAAATAACGGACCGCATCAAGATAGGAGCGCTATTGCTTGCCAAGACGTCGGGTGCTTGGTTTGCGTGTAATGCTATTGCTACCCAATCAGGGTTTGATAACTGGACCGATGCAGGGGGAGACGAAAACGCCCTGTGTGCCCTCCAAAGTGTCATAGCGTCGCTGTTTTGGGGGCCGTGATTGAAGGGGTGGTTTGGGATGGGGGCCCAATTTGTCGAAATTACACCCAAATTTCAGAGTGCTACGGCCAGAGGGATTGTCGCGATGGGTGGGGCATTCAAGCTTGAAAAAGGCTTCGACCAACGCCGCTGCGCTCCAACCCTTGCAACCAACGCCGTCCTGCGCCATCTAGCATGCAACGCAACCGCAACTGGCGGAGGAAATGATTATGTTGGAACTGGGTGGTGCCGCACCGGCGGCAAATGATCTGATCAAGGATGTCACCGAAGCGGATTTCATGAAAGAGGTGGTTGATGCCTCGATGGAGACCCCGGTCATCGTTGATTTCTGGGCCCCGTGGTGTGGGCCGTGCAAAACGCTTGGGCCCCAGCTTGAGGCGGCGGTGACGGCAGCCAATGGCGCGGTTAAAATGGCCAAGATCAATGTCGATGAGGCACAGATGATCGCCGGTCAATTGCAGATTCAGTCGATCCCGACGGTCTATGCCTTTTGGCAGGGGCAGCCGGTTGATGGTTTCCAAGGCGCGGTGCCCGAGTCTGAGATCAAAGCCTTTGTTGATCGTGTCGTCGAAGCCGGTGGCGGGGATGCCTCTGGTGGTCTTGATGCGGCATTGGATGCCGCAGACGAAATGCTAGAAGCAGGCGAGGCGTCGGACGCCGCCCAGACCTATGCTGCAATCCTTGGCGAAGATGCCAATAATGCGCGCGCCTATGCGGGCATGGTTCAGGCGCATCTGGCGCTTGATGATCTCGATCAGGCCGAAGCGATCCTGAATGGCGCGCCTGCTGAGATTTCCAATGCCCCCGAGCTTGAAGCCGCCCATGCGCAACTTGAGCTGGCCAAACAAGCCGCTGATGCCGGTCCTGTGGCGGAGTTGACCGCCGCCGTTGAGGCCGAGCCGGACAACCATCAGGCGCGGTTTGACCTTGCTCAGGCCTTGCATGCCAATGGCGATGCCGAAAACGCCGTCGCGCAGTTGTTGGAATTGTTCCGCCGTGATCGCGAATGGAATGACGGTGCGGCCAAGACGCAATTGTTCACGATCTTTGACGCGCTCAAGCCCAACGATCCGGTGGTTTTGAACGGGCGGCGCAAGCTTAGCTCGATGATCTTTGCCTAAAGCCGCACCTGCGCTAGATTGACGGGTATGACACGTCTCACAGACCTGCCTCAGACCTTACCGGTCTTTCCGCTTCCGGGTGCATTGATGTTGCCCCGGGCGCGTTTGCCGTTGCATATATTTGAACCGCGCTATCTTGCGATGCTGGATGATGCGTTGAAATCGGACACGCGGTTGATCGGCATGATCCAACCCTGTCCGACCCCAGAAACCCAAGAACCGCGTCTTCATAGCATCGGCTGTGCCGGGCGGATTACGCAGTTTTCGGAAACCGAAGACGGGCGATATATGGTCACCTTGTCCGGCGTCTCGCGCTACCGCGTGGTCGAAGAACTTGAGGGCTTTCAACCCTACCGGCGCTGTCGGGTGTCTTGGGATGGGTTTGAGAGGGACCGCGAGGGCGCAGAGGCCGATCGCGGTTTTGATCGCCGGGGTTTTATGGGCTTGTTGGAACGTTATTTCGATGTTCAGGAATTGTCGGTCGATTGGCCGACCCTGAAAGAGGCAGATGATGAATTGTTGATCAATTCCTTGTCGATGTTGTTGGACCTAAGCCCGGAGGACCGGCAAGCCTTGTTAGAGGCTCCGTCTTTGACGACCCGCCGCGAAACCCTTGTAACACTGATAGAATATTCTCTGCGTGGCGGAGAAGAGGATTTGATTCAATGAGCCCGAAGACCACAATTGACCGCCGGATGTTAGAGGCGATGATTTGCCCGGTGACGCAAGGCGGTTTGACTTATGACGCGGAGAAGCAAGAGCTTGTCAGCCGCGCGGCCAAGCTGGCTTTTCCGATCCGAGATGGCATTCCGGTGATGTTGGTCGACGAAGCGCGTCAGTTGGACGACTAAACCTGCCGCTTTTTCTACAGTGTTTGTAGCGCGCGTGTGAAGGTCTCAGGATCAACATTTCCGCCTGAAATCGTGGCGATAATCGTGTCGCTTTCGATCTCTTGGGCGTGAAACAAAGCGCAGGCAAGGGCGATGGCTCCGCCAGGTTCGGCGACCACCTTGAGGTGGCGAAAGGCCAGCGCCATGGCTTTTTGGGCTTCGGCTTCGCTGGCCACCAATCCGGGACCACAAAGTCGCGACATGATCGGAAAGGTGATCTCACCGGGCATTGGGGTGAGGATGGCGTCACACAAACCACCGGCTTCGGTGGCATTGCGTTCCCGCGTGCCGCTCTGCAAGGATCGCGCCACATCGTCATAGCCTTCGGGTTCGGCGGGGTGAACGCGCATATCCGGAGCCGTGGTCGCGAGCGCAAGCGCGATCCCGGAGGTGAGGCCGCCTCCTCCGCAACACACCAAAACACCGGCCTTTGTGACACCCAACTCTGCCGCTTGCTCTGCGATTTCGAGGCCGCAGGTGCCTTGCCCGGCGATCACCTCGGGTTCGTCATAGGGTTTGATCAAGGTGAGACCACGCTTTTTAGCAAGATTTTTGCCAATGGTTTCGCGATCTTCACCACCGGCACGATCGTACAGGACCACCTCGCTGCCAAGCATCTTGGTGCCTTCGATTTTGAGGGCGGGGGCGTCGGCGGGCATGACAATCACCGCAGGGATGCCAAAGGCACGAGCCGCAGCGGCGATGCCCTGGGCGTGGTTGCCCGACGAAAAGGCGATCACACCCTTTTTGCGGGTTTCTTCATCTAACGCCGAAACGGCGGACCAGCCACCACGATACTTGAAGCTTCCGGTGTGTTGCAGGCATTCTGCCTTGACCAAAATGCGCTTGCCGGCGATGGCGTCCAGCGCCGGGGATGACAACAATGGCGTGCGGCGCACATGGCCTTGGACCCGCGCGGCGGCGGCGGTGATCATGTCAAAATTCATGGTTTTGTCCTGCTATTCTCGCGTCGTTAATGGGCCTCATGATGTCCAAACTGTCAACGGGTCTTGAACCTCTGCCGCGCATTGGGCAGCTTGCCGATATGATCGAACGCCATGCCGACCAAGACAGCCAGCGCAGCACCGCTTTCTATTCGCCTTGCGAGACCTATCGCTATGGGTTGCGGCGGATTTGGGCGGCGGGGCCCGAGTTGATGTTTGTGATGCTCAACCCGTCAACAGCGACCGAAGAAAAGAACGATCCGACGATTGAACGGTGCCAACGGCGCGCCATGCAACTGGGGTTTGGCGGGTTGCGGATTGCCAATCTGTTTGCCTATCGCGCGACCTTGCCGACGGAATTGCGCAAGGCCTCCGATCCCGAAGGACCGGAAAATGCCGCGTTGTTACGTGATTGGTCCGGGTGCTGTGCGATGACGATTGCCGGGTGGGGAACGCATGGGGCTTTGCTGGGGCAGGGGGCAAAGGTTGCGCCCGAGTTGACAGGAGATGTGCGCCATCTCGGTTTGACCAAAGAGGGCCATCCGCGCCATCCGCTATATGTTTCATATGCAACCCAACCGGTGCCCTGGCCTGTTGACTGTCGGTATGGGGAGTGTGACCAATTCACGTTTTGATGAAATTGCCATAAATTTCAGAAGGCAGGTGTTAACCACAGGTCGCGAATTTCATTGATTGAAACGGTTCTATCTGGGATATTCCAGATGGCTCCGTGTGAGGTTGGATACGATGTTTTTTCTTGCTGGTCTTCTTGGGATGATGGCCCTTGGCTCTGTGGTTGTGGTTAGCACAACCGCGTCTGAGGACGAAATACCCGAGGACGATGGCCAAACTCAAGAAACAACACCTGAACAGCCTGAAGAACAGTCTGGATCGCTCTTTGAACAAATGGGGTTGGTCGAAAGCGGTTCGGAAGGTGATGACACCATGGCCGGTTCGGACAATACTGATGTTCTGATCGGGAAGGACGGCAACGACGTTATTGAAGGCGGCGGCGATGACGACGAACTTCACGGCAACGACGGGACGGATACGGTTCTGGGCGGAGATGACAACGATACCCTGCATGGCGAAGGTGGCGACGACCTTTTAGACGGCGGCGATGACGATGATGATCTTTATGGTCATCATGGGGACGACGCGATGCAAGGCGGGGACGGCGACGACCACCTTGTTGGCGGGCTTGGCAATGATCTGATGGATGGTGGCATTGGCGACGATGCCCTTGGCGGTCGCGAAGGTGCCGACACCCTGCATGGTGGATTGGGGTCGGACACGCTCTTTGGCGGGTTTGACAACGATTTGGTCAATGGTGTTGTGCGCGGCGAGACCGGCGAAGACATTGATGATCAGGATTTCTTAAACGGTGGCGATGGTGATGACACTATTGCGGCCGGGTCTGGTGATATTGTCACCGCTGGCGAAGGGGCCGATACCTTTGTACTTGGCGATTGGATCACCGGCGAGGCCGCGCAGTTCATGGATTACAACAATAGCGAAGATCAGCTTGTCATCGTCTATGATGATAGCATGGGCGACGAAGACCCGGAGCTCGACATTCGCGTGTCCGCCGATGATCCAAATATGACCGAGGTTGTTGTTGATGGGACGGTTCTGGCCACAATGGCCAGCGAAAACGCCCCGTCTGTCGACGCCGTTGTGCTTGTTGGTGAAAGCATGGCCGACGAGTTGGCTGTCGCTTAATCCACTATGACATATTGGGGTCGGCCCCAACAAACACTCTTTTCTTTTGATCAGGAATCGCGTATGCGCAGCCATCCGCTTTTGCGGGTATCTCCACGGGCCTTGCTGGACGACATCCCGGCTTGCGCCATAACCTTTATCTTCTGAAAGGAGACCCCGATGTCGATTACGCCCGAAGAAAAAGCACGCTTGATGAAAGAATTCGGCACCAAAGAAGGCGACACTGGTTCGCCCGAAGTACAGGTTGCCATCCTCACCTCGCGCATCTCGACACTGACCGAGCACTTCAAAACCCACAAGAAAGATAACCACTCACGTCGTGGTCTTCTCAAGTTGGTTGCTCAGCGTCGTAAGCTGCTGGATTACACCAAAGCCAAAGATGTGGCCCGTTACCAGGACCTCATCAAGCGCCTCGGCATCCGCCGCTAAGCCAAGCTGGGTTCGCCCAACTTGTAGATATAGAAACGCCCGCTCTGGACTAGAGCGGGCGTTTTTGTTTAGGACATCTTTTCGATCAACACTTGATCATCTTGCCATGCGCGTTGCGTGGCAGGGCGTGCCATCATGCGATTGTGCCAATCCTGAATGCCTGTGTGATCCGGCAAAAGATCGGGCATCCACGAAAAGGACGAATGCACGATGATGTCGGCAACTGTGAACCTGTCGCCCATCAACCAATCGTTCCCGTCCAACGCCGTTTCAAGACGGGTGATCACCTCATTCCAGCCCCGGAACGAGGATTGCAGGCCAGGGTGCTCGATCCCGGAGAGTTTGGCGACCAACACAGGTTCGACAACCCCGGCATTCCAAGCCAGCCATTGAAGACAGGCCCCGCGCTCAGGCGTGCCGACCTCTGGCATCATGGCCGCCTTAGGGAACAGATCGCATAGATGAATCGCAATCGCGATGCTTTCCGTGATCACCGTGCCATCGTGGTCAAGAACCGGCACCTTCTTTTCGGGATGTGGGTTGTCGGGGTCAACGGCCCCTTGGCCGTCGCGTCGTTGAACATTGACGATACGAATATTGACAGCGTTACGCGCGGACAGCTCATCAACCAACGTCACCAATCGGGTGGAGCGGGACATGGGCGCGTGGAACAGGGTAAGCATATGTGTGCCTTTCATGAGGTTATGGGCACGGCTTACCGATAGAGGCTGGCAGAAACTGTCAGGAGCCTGCCAGCCGCAAGGATTTAACCACTAGACCAAGTCAGGTTCGCGACCGACCTTATTGGCCAGTTTCGCAACAGTGAGGCCCTGAACGATAATCGAGAACACAACGACCACATAGGTGGTGGTGAGGATCAGCGGTTTCCATTCATTTTCAGGCAGGGAAAGCGCCAAGGCCACCGAGATACCGCCCTTAAGACCGCCCCATGTCATGATCTGAATGACACCGGGGCCAAAGGTGCGGAAGGGTTTGAGCATCAAGACCGGCACGGCAACGGCCGCCAGACGGCCAACCAAGGCAAGCGCAATCGACATGACGCCGGTGAGCAAATAGCTTTGCTCAAGCTGTACTGCAAAGACCTCGATCCCGATCAGCAGGAAGAGAACTGCGTTCAGGATTTCGTCGACCAACACCCAAAATTTGTCGACATATTCGCGGGTTTCTCCCGACATGCCGTGTTTCGCGCCGATATCGCCGATCAGTAGGCCGGCACAAACGGCGGCGATGGGGGCGGAGACATGTAGCCAGATGGCCAACTCATAACCGCCAAAGGCCAGTCCCAAGGTTAAAAGAACCTCAAGCGAATAGTCGTCAATCAAACGCATCACCCGGAAAACAAGCCAGCCAAGCGCGATGCCTAGAATGGCACCGCCAAAGGCTTCTTGGAAAAACAACGTCGCGACGGCGGCGGCTCCATTGGCGTGATGGGCGTCACTTGGGAAGGCAAGGCCGACGAGGACCAGAAACACCACATAGGCAACACCGTCATTAAAGAGGCTTTCCCCGGCGATCTGAGTCTCCAAAGACTTGCGCATGTTGGCTTCTTTGAGAACGCCAAGCACCGCGACCGGGTCGGTGGGGGTGATGAGCGCGCCAAACACCAGCGCGATCATGATCGGCGCCCCGGTCATCCAGCTAAAGCCAAAGCCCACAATCGCGGTGGACAAACCAACCCCGATTGTGGCCATCGACAAAACGGTCGGCCACACGGCTTTGAGGTCCGACAGCTTGACATGCAGCGCCCCGGCAAAGAGCAACAATCCCAACATGCCTTCGAGCAGGGCATCAGAAAAATCAATGCCTAGGACGACGCTGCGCACTTGATCGGAAATGCCCCATTCGGGAACAATCAAATCAAAGCCCATCGTCGCCATCGAGGCGAGCAAGGCCACGACCAAAATGCCAATGGCAGAGGGCAGTTTGAGGAACAGATAGTTAATGGTGCCGAAAACCCCGGCCATAACGATCAACAACGACGCAATTTGCAGAATATTCATAACAGTCCCGGAAATCTGAGTTTCAAACGCCTGTTAACACGCCAGACGGGTATTGGCAGGGGGAAATTGGTCGTGGTTCTGCGGCTATTGGTGCCGTTATTGCGGCAACTATTGATATTTGGCCGAGGTGATAAACTCTGAAAAGGCCTCGCACCAGATGACAACGGTGGTGTAGTCGGCCACGTCAATACCGTCCGGAATAGTTAGGATCACACCGTCAAAGCTTTTGACGCCCCCGATGCGGGCGGATTGGCTTTTGATGGCGTCAAACCCGGCTTCGTCTTCGACAAATTCCTTTGTCAGATAAAGCATGTAATCCGGCCCCGGAGCCAATTTTCCCATATGCACGATGTCCGTGTCGGACAGGCTGATTGTGCCTTCGCCCCAATGCAAGAAATCACTTCCGGCGCGGTCGCGATCAAAAGTGCCGCTGAAACTGGCCGTTTTGGCTTTTTCTTCGAGCATCGCCATGTCGGGCGCGGGTGGCGCGGTCAAAACCGGCAACAGGTAGACCCCAAGGGCAAAGCCAAACCCAACCGCAACGAGATGGGACAACACAAAAAGGATACGACGCATGGGACCTCCGCAACAAAACGTTGTCGCATAGGATGACGCAAACGGGCGCTTTGGTCCAGCAAAGGCGCGAAAATCGGCCTTTTGGTGGTGGGGATTTCACGATGGGTTCACAAGTGGCTCCCTTTCGGCTATGGACGCGCCATCTGAGACGTGACGCATTGACCCCGGCGCATGACAGGATGAAGGGGTCGGCGGCAATGGGGCCGTCATGCAAACGGGAGACCCGGAGGGCCGGGAGTGCTCCCAGACAGGATACGATGATGTTCAAAGAAACCAAAAAATCCATGCAGTGGGGCGAAGAAACGCTCACACTGGAAACCGGCAAGGTTGCCCGTCAGGCAGACGGTACCGTGATCGCGACACTGGGCGAAACCAGCGTCATGGCGAACGTGACATTTGCCCGCAAGCAAAAGCCGGGTCAGGATTTTTTCCCTCTGACCGTTCACTACCAAGAGAAATACTACGCCGCCGGTAAAATTCCAGGCGGTTTTTTCAAGCGTGAAGCACGCCCAACCGAAAAAGAAACACTGACCGCGCGCCTGATCGACCGTCCGATCCGCCCGCTGTTTGTGCCCGGCTTCAAAAACGAAGTTCTGGTCATGTGTACCGTTCTGAGCCACGACCTTGTTAACGACCCTGACGTTGTTGCGATGATCGCGGCCTCTGCTGCTCTGACCATTTCCGGTGCACCATTCCGTGGCCCAATCGCGTGTGCCCGTGTTGGTTTCGAAGAGGGCGAATACGTTCTGAACCCAACCGTCGAAGACATGGATCAGCTGCGTAACAACCCCGAGCAGCGTCTCGACCTTGTTGTTGCCGGTACCAAAGACGCCGTGATGATGGTTGAATCCGAAGCGTATGAGCTCACCGAAGAAGAGATGCTTGGGGCTGTTGTTTTCGCCCACGAGCAGATCCAGCCGGTTATCGACCTGATCATTGATCTGGCCGAAGATGCCGCCAAAGAGCCGTTCGAATTCGAAGCGCCTGATTATTCAGAGCTTTACGAAGTTGTCAAAGCCGCTGGCGAAGAAGGCATGCGCGCCGCCTATGCCAACACCGACAAGCAAGAGCGTGTTGCCGCCGTGTCCGCAGCCAAAGACGCCATCCTTGCAGGTCTGACCGAAGAGCAGCTTGAAGATGCGAACCTTGGTTCGGCAATCAAAAAGCTGGAGTCGGTTGTTCTGCGCGGTGACGTTGTCAAAAATGGTCGTCGTATTGATGGTCGTGCTCTGGATGAAATCCGTCCGATCGTTTCGGAAACTGGCCTGCTGCCACGGACCCACGGTTCGGCTCTGTTCACCCGTGGTGAAACACAGGGTCTTGTTGTGACCACGCTGGGCACCGGTGACGACGAACAGTTCATCGACGCACTGCATGGCAACTTCAAATCCAACTTCCTGCTGCATTATAACTTCCCTCCCTATTCGGTTGGTGAAGTTGGTCGTGTGTCTGGCCCCGGCCGCCGCGAAATCGGTCACGGCAAGCTGGCTTGGCGCGCGCTTCAGGCGGTTCTGCCTGCGGCAACGGATTTCCCATACACCATCCGCTTGGTGTCTGAGATCACTGAATCCAACGGCTCGTCTTCGATGGCGTCGGTTTGCGGTGGTTCGCTGTCCATGATGGACGCTGGCGTTCCGCTCAAAGCGCCGGTTGCCGGTGTTGCGATGGGTCTGGTTCTGGAAGACGATGGCGATTACGCGATCCTGTCCGACATCTTGGGTGACGAAGATCACCTCGGCGACATGGACTTCAAAGTGGCCGGTACCGAAAACGGCATCACCTCGCTGCAGATGGACATCAAGGTTGCGGGTATTACACCTGAAATCATGTCCAAAGCCTTGGCTCAGGCCAAAGCCGGCCGTCTGCACATCCTAAGCGAGATGTCGAATGCCTTGACCGAAGCGGGTGAATT
The DNA here is from genome assembly GCF_058892305.1 of Pelagimonas sp. Classification (NCBI taxonomy): domain Bacteria; kingdom Pseudomonadati; phylum Pseudomonadota; class Alphaproteobacteria; order Rhodobacterales; family Roseobacteraceae; genus Pelagimonas; species Pelagimonas sp. The sequence goes on along the minus strand of NZ_JBZXVN010000048.1, from coordinate 70,760 downwards.
CAGTGTTCACGCGCCACGCATCGAGACTATGCAGGTTCCAACCGACAAGATCCGTGAAGTTATCGGCTCTGGCGGTAAAGTGATCCGTGAGATCGTCGAAGTGTCAGGTGCCAAAGTTGACATCAACGATGACGGCATCATCAAGATCGCATCGCCAGATGGCGAAAGCATCAAGAAGGCCTATGAGATGATCCACTCGATCGTCGCTGAGCCCGAAGAAGGCGCGATCTACAAAGGTAAAGTTGTCAAAATCGTCGACTTCGGCGCATTTGTGAACTTCTTTGGCAAGCGCGACGGTCTGGTCCACGTGTCCCAGATCGAAAACCGCCGCCTAAACCATCCTTCGGACGTTCTGAAAGAAGGTCAGGAAGTCTTCGTCAAGCTCTTGGGCTTTGACGATCGCGGCAAAGTCCGTTTGGCCATGAAAATGGTTGATCAGGCCACCGGCGAAGAGCAGGCTCCTGAGCCTAAGAAGCAAAAAGACGACGCAGAGTAATTCTGTCGCGTTTGTAAAAGTCAATGGGCTCCCTGATGGGAGCCCTTTTTCGTTAGATGGATCACATCAAACCAGTGTGGTTTCGATGTCGATATTGCCCTTGGTCGCATTGGAATAAGGGCAAATAAAGTGGCCGCGGTCCACAATGGTCTGCGCTGTCGCGGTCTCAACACCGGGCATGGCGACCTCTAGTTTCACCTGAATGCCAAACCCACCGTCGCTACGTGGGCCAACACCGACATGTGCGGTGACTTTGGTGTCATCCGGGACGTCGCCAAGATTCTCGTTTTGTGCCGCGAAACGCATCGCGCCCAGAAAACAAGCGGCATAGCCCAAGGCAAAGAATTCCTCGGGGTTGCGACCTTTACCCGATCCGCCCAGTTCAACCGGAGAGGCCATCGTGGCGGTCAACGCCCCGTCTCCCAACCCTGCAAGCCCATTGCGCCCACCGCCGGTGGCATAGGCATCTGTCCAGTACTTTGTGTCTACAATCATAGTATCGCCCTTGAATAAGTCGTGTACGATATAAATGGCCAATTGACGAAATGAGTCAACAGGGTTGCGATCATGTCGTGCACGATTTATTTCTAAGCTATGGAAAACCTCTCCCCCCAAGAAATGATCTGTTTCGCCTTGTATTCGTCGGCGCAGGCGATGCAGCAGGCTTACAAACCATTGTTGGCTCCGCTCAAGCTTACCTATCCGCAATACATTGTCTTGATGGCTCTTTGGTCCCAAGACGATGTGACGGTTGGTCAATTGGGGCGGCAGGTCATGTTGGAAACCAATACGCTCACACCGCTTTTGAAACGCTTGGAGGGCAAAGGGCTCGTGACTCGTCAGCGTAGCGCCAAGGATGAACGAGTGGTGCGCATTTGTTTGACGCAAGCCGGACGAGAGATGCAGACGGCGGCCAAGCAGGCTGCACAATGCTTTTTCGCAAAAACAGATCTCGGGCAAGAGCAAGCTACAGACTTGCGCGATCAAATCCTGCGGTTGCGGGGAAATCTAGGGAACAGCACCAAGACGCAGGCGTCGGACTTGGCGTAATGATCTGATTTTAAATGCGTTTATTGTGTCGGGGTTTGGTCAGCCTTGCCACGTCCGGCTCCTCGCAAAATCAATGCGCTCCAAGAATAGTCTCGGTCTGGGAATTGCGATCGTATTCGCCCCAAGGGGCTGCAAATCTAAACGATGACGATGTCACGGATGTTGGTCACGGTTGCCCCTATCCTGACGGATAGTCAGGGGGGAAGTTAAGGTTTTGTTTACCCCTGAAAGCGTATTTTTCTTGTGTCAAAAGATCGCATCGGTTGCGGTTCCTTTTACACACTCACGGGATGCGCCGCGGGGGCTTTGGGCAGGGGTCCAAGGCCCCCAAATCGTTTCTGGGGCTTGTTTGGTCCGGCGCGCGCCGCTAGGCCGGGGGTATGAACGTTCTGGAAAATATCATCTCGGACCGCGGATCGCGTTACGCGGTCTCGGGCGGACCATGTTCCTCGGAGGTTGAGGCCAAGGCCTTTCTCAAAGAGCTGAAACGCCGCAAGAAATTTGCCAAAGCCACTCATAATACCTGGGCCTGTTTGACGGATGTCGCGCCGTTGAAGAATGATGATGGCGAAAGCGGTGCCGGTATGGTGATTTTACGGATGCTTGAACGTGAAGAGCTGCGCAATCACATCATCGTTGTCACGCGTTGGTATGGTGGCAAGCATCTTGGCGGGGATCGGTTTCGGCATGTTCAAGATGCTGTGCGGATTTACCTAGACGAATTCGACGTCTAAACCATGACCTCTGAGGTAATTGATTGAGCGCATCGCAATAGCGAAACCTTGCCGCATACGTCGCGAAAGGAAACGCTATGAGTAAAAGTACGATGGCCAAATGGGCCCTTGGGGCGAATGCCACTTTTTCGGTTCTCTGTGGCGGGCTGTTGTTGGCCATGCCCGATACTGCTGCGCGGACTATTCTCTCTGATCCTGCGGGGTGGGGCAAGGGTGCGGCGGTTGCGCTTGGCCTTGGACTGCTTGGGTTTGCCGGGCTTTTGGCCGCGTTGGTCAAGGGCAAGCACCTATCAACACGGCGGGTGAATGAGGTCGTCGTGGCTGATATTTTCTGGGTGTTGGCGACGGCAATCTTTGTCACTGTTGGCGCTGATATCTGGACATCTGCCGGGCGCTTGATGGCTGTTGACGCGGCTTTGATCGTTGCGGGGTTTGCGCTTTGGCAATGGGTCGGCGCAGGGCGTTTGCCCGAGTGTCTATCAAAGGTTTCTGTGACATTGCGCAAGGGCGTGATCATCGTCGAACTGAGCCGCCCGGTACAGGCCCCGCCAGCGGTTGTATGGCGGGTGATGACCGACCATGACCGTTACTCAGAAGTTGCTAATAACATTTACAAAAGCGAAGTTTTGGAAGGTGAGGGGTTGGGTATGATCCGCCGTTGTGAAGGCCCCAAGGCTGAAAGCTGGACAGAGGTGTGTGACGGTTATGAGGACGGCAAATCCTATAGTTTCCGCATCAACACCGAGGCCAAGGATTACCCCTATCCCTTTGCCAAACTGCATGGCACTTGGTTGTTGGAGCAGGGGGTGGATGCGCCGGTGTTCTCGATCAAAATCAAGGTGACACCCAAGGGCGGTGCGTTGGCAGCCATAACGATGTTCACGCTGTCCAAGGCCAGTTTCCACGGCATTCTGATTGACCTTGGTGAAGCATGGGCGGCGCGTATGGAAAAGGAAGCCGAAGACGCTTGGAGCAATGCGCACGACGCGGGTTTGGCACCAGCCTAAGGGGGGCATCGATTGGGCAAAAAAAGGCCGGGCACAAAGGCCCGGCTTAGTCCAACAGGGAGGTGCATGTGATAACCCGCACATGCGACGGGAACTGTTCTTGACCTTAATAAAGATACACTGGCCGTACCTCTTTGATCTGGGTCAACTAAGTTAACACTAGGCCAAAAGGGTTAATTTTAAGCTACTAGGCGATATCCACCCGATTCAGTGACCAACAATCGGGCATTTGAGGGATCGGGCTCAATCTTTTGGCGCAGCCTATAGATGTGGGTTTCCAGCGTGTGGGTGGTGACCCCGGCGTTATACCCCCACACCTCATGCAGCAGCATATCGCGCGGCACGACGCCTTCGGTCGAACGATAGAGGAACTTCAGAATGTTGGTTTCTTTCTCGGTCAGACGGATCTTGCGGTCGTCCTCGGTCACCAAGAGCTTCATTGATGGTTTGAACGTGTATGGGCCAACGGTGAACACGGCGTCTTCGGATTGTTCGTGCTGACGCAGCTGGGCACGGATGCGCGCCAAAAGAACCGGGAACTTGAATGGTTTGGTGACGTAGTCATTGGCACCGGCATCAAGGCCCAAGATGGTATCGGCATCGGTATCATGCCCGGTTAGCATCAGGATCGGCGCTTTGACGCCCTGTTTGCGCATCAGGCGGCACAATTCGCGGCCGTCCATATCGGGCAACCCAACGTCAAGAATAACAAGATCGTAAATCTGCTCTTTGGCACGCGCCATGGCATTTGCGCCATTTTCGGCTTCAAAGACCTCAAAATCCTCGGTCATGATCAATTGCTCGGCCAATGCCTCGCGCAGGTCGTCGTCGTCATCGACCAAAAGGATGTTCTTAAGCTGTGCCATTTGCTGGGCTCCCGTGTTGCCTTTTTGGGCAGATGTGCTCATTTTGGCACCTCGACAAGGATTGCTGCAACCACTTCACGCGCTCGTGTCCGATCTGGGTGAATGTTTCAGGATTTAGGCCGAATTGTTACAAGGAGATAAGGCCTTGGGGCTGGGACCGGAGCTAAACGATATTCTGGCGCGTGCGCGGGCCGATCTGCGCATGGGCGTACCTGTGATCCTAACCGGGCACGGGCAGGCTTTGATTGTGATGGCGGCTGAAACGGCTGGTCATGATCGGTTCGAGCTGTTGCGCAGCACAGGTTCGGTCGATTTGGTTCTGACCGGACGGCGGGCCGAAACGCTCAAGGCGCGGGCTTATGATGGCGATGTGGCGCGTGTTGTTCTTCCGGATGGGGCGCAATTGGATTGGGTTCAGGCCTTGGCGGATCCGGCGGACGATTTGCGCGTCCCGATGAAGGGGCCATTGCACACACGCCGCGATGGCAACTGCGATTTGCACCGATTGGCGATCACACTGGTGAAATCGGCGCGCTTGCTTCCTGCGGTTTTGGTCCAAGATACCGGCGAGGCGATTGCCCTAGCGGCGCGCGAGGACCTCACCTTGATCCCCGGTGAGGCGGCAACGCCCCATGTCATGGAATTAGCAACGCTGAATAATGTGGTGGCGGCGAGGGTACCCTTGCAGGCCGCCCACAATGCCCGGCTGCATATTTTCCGCCCCGAGGATGGCGGCGAGGAACACTATGCCGTCGAAATTGGTCGCCCGGATCGCAGCAAGCCCGTTTTGGCGCGGCTGCATTCGGCTTGTTTCACCGGCGATGTCTTGGGGTCTTTGAAATGTGATTGCGGGCCGCAATTGAACGCCGCGCTGGCGGCGATGGGCGACACCGGTGCCGGCGTGTTGTTGTATCTCAACCAAGAGGGGCGGGGTATTGGCCTTGCCAACAAGATGCGCGCCTATGCCTTGCAGGATCAGGGGTTTGATACGGTAGAGGCCAATCACCGGCTTGGGTTTGAAGATGATGAGCGTGATTTCCGCCTTGGAGCGCAAATCTTGCAAAAGCTTGGCTTTTCGAGCGTGCGTTTGCTCACCAACAACCCCAAAAAGATCGCGATGATGGAACGCTGTGGCGTCGCGGTAACCGAACGGGTGCCGCTCAAGGTTGGCAAAACCGATGAGAACGCCAACTACCTTGCGGTCAAGGCGGCAAAATCTGGCCATCTGCTATAAGGAGCGATCATGCCTGACATGGTTTTGACCCGAATGGGGCTGCGGTTTCGCGGACGAATGTGGCCGTGTACCATTGGCAAAGGTGGTATTCGGACGGACAAACGAGAAGGTGATGGTGCCACGCCTGTTGGGACCCACCGGATTGTTGGCCTTCTCTACCGGCCCGATCGGCTGGCCCGTCCGGCTCCTTGGGCTTTACCCATTCGTCCGGGCGATTTGTGGTCTGATGATGAGCGGGATGCGGGCTACAACCAACTGGTGCGTGCCCCCTATAAGCCGAGCCATGAAACCCTGCGCCGCGCTGACCCACTATATGACTTGATATTGTTGACCGATTGGAACTGGCCCAATGCCGAACCGGGGCGGGGATCGGCAATTTTTCTTCATCGGTGGCGCCGACCGGGGTACCCGACCGAAGGTTGTATTGCCTTTCGACCGGATCATTTTCATAAAATTGTGCAAATCGCCCCCCCCGGAACCAAGGTGATTGTCTCCAAAACTCTCGCGTGACCGATTGTGCGTTAGCGCTAAATACAGGGGGCACAAAGAATCGGTGTTGGGAAATTGTTCTGTTTTGGAGAGCTAATGTGGCGGATTACGCCGCGAAATGCCGCAAATCTGCGCGCATGACCCGTAAACGCCAATTGTCAGAGCATTTTTTTATGAACAGGTTGCAACGTCTGCCCGGACAGGGTTTAGTTTGCCCTTAAGACAGCGGAGAAAATCCGCGGATACATAGGGAGTGTGCCTTTGGCCGATTCGGGAAACAGCGACGCGTTTGTCGCGTTTGAACGCGTACAAAAGAGTTATGACGGTGAGGTGCTCGTCGTCAAAGATCTGAACCTCTCGATGCCTAAGGGCGAATTTTTGACGATGCTTGGGCCCTCGGGGTCTGGCAAAACCACATGCCTGATGATGTTGGCCGGCTTTGAAACGGCGACCCATGGGGATATCCTTTTGGATGGTGTCAGCATCAACAACATTCCGCCGCACAAACGCGGCATTGGCATGGTGTTCCAAAACTACGCGCTGTTCCCACATATGACGATTGCCGAGAACCTCAGCTTTCCGCTTGAGGTGCGTAAAATGGGCAAATCCGAGCGCGAAGAAAAAGTGAAACGCGCGCTTGATATGGTTGAGATGGGGGCCTTTGGTGGCCGCCGTCCCGCCCAGCTGTCAGGTGGTCAGCAGCAGCGTGTCGCTCTGGCCCGTGCATTGGTGTTCGAACCCGAGTTGGTTTTGATGGATGAACCGCTTGGCGCGCTGGACAAGCAGCTTCGGGAAAAGATGCAGTTCGAGATCACCCATCTGGCCCATGAACTTGGCATTACAACGGTTTACGTGACACACGACCAAACCGAAGCCTTGACCATGTCAGACCGGGTTGCGGTGTTCAACGATGGTCGTATTCAGCAGTTGGCTCCGCCTGATCTGCTTTACGAAAAGCCAGAAAACAGTTTTGTTGCGCAGTTCATCGGTGAAAATAACACCCTCGAAGGTGTTGTCACTGAAATCAAGGGGGACACCTGTGTTGTGCGCCTCGATGATGGCGAAGAGCTTGATGCGACGCCGGTCAATGTGACCAAGGTTGGCGAAAAAACCCGCGTGTCGATCCGCCCGGAGCGGGTTGAGATCAACAAGGATCGCCTCCAAGAGGGCGCGCATACGCTCAAGGCAGAAGTGCTTGAATTCATTTACATGGGTGACATTTTCCGCACCCGTCTGCGCGTGGCCGGAAATGATGATTTCATCATCAAAACACGGAACGCACCGGATCAGGTCAAGCTTGAGCCAGGTACAATGATCGACATTGGCTGGCTACCCGAAGACTGCCGGGCTTTGGACGCGATATAATTGGAATAGCTCCGCACTCACTGCGGTGCGGAGTCTTGTAGAGAGGTCAGATGTGCTGCCCGTGCTCTGACTTCCACTCATCAAACGGGTAACTAAGGGAGTAATTCATGAAACTCACCAAAACTCTTATGGCGACAACGGCTCTGACCGTGGCTGCGAGCGCAGCTGTTGCCGAAGATATGGCAATGGAAATGACACTTGTGTCTTGGGGTGGCGCGTACCAAGCCAGCCAGCACAAAGCCTATGTCGAACCCTATTTGGCGGCCAACCCCGGCGTCAAAGTCACATGGGACGAAAGCTCGGGCGAAGCGGTTGCTAAGCTGCGCGCCATGGACGAAACCGGCAACGTAACTTGGGATCTGGTTGACGTTGTCGCCTCTGACTCCATGCGTCTGTGCGACGAAGGTCTGGCCATGGAACTGGACGCTGATGCCGATCTGGCCGATGCGCCTGATGGCACCAAGGCTTCCGAAGATTTCGGCGACCTGCTGGTTTCCGAGTGCTTTGCACCTCAGATCGTTTACTCGACCACATTCGGCTACCGCACCGATCTTGTTGGCGATAACGCTCCGACAGACATCTGCGCTATCTTTGATCTCGATGCCTACCCTGGCAAGCGCGCGCTGCAAAAGCGTCCGATCGACAACATGGAATGGGCTCTGTACTGTGATGGCGTCGAAAAGTCGGCGATCTATGACACGCTGGGCACAGCCGAAGGTGTAGACAAGGCGCTGGCCAAGCTCGACACCATCAAAGACCAAGTTGTTTGGTGGACTGCTGGTGCGGAAACACCTCAGCTTTTGGCCGATGGCGAAGTTGTGATGGGCTCGACCTTCAACGGCCGTCTGTTCTCGGCCATCGCCGAGCAGAACCAGCCGATTGGTATGCTCTGGGACATGCAGTCCTTTGACCTTGACGGTTGGGTTGTTCCTGCAAACCTGCCAGCAGACCGCAAAGCGCGCGTGATGGACTTCCTCAAGTTCGCCACCGACACGCAGCGTCTGGCAGATCAGGCCAAGTACATCTCCTATGGTCCGGCGCGTAAATCCTCCGCTCCGCTGGTTGGTCAGCACGCCGAGCTCGGTATCGACATGGCACCACATATGCCAACCGATCCAGCAAACGCCAGCAACGTGCACATCTATGACTACGAATGGTGGGCAGACAACCGTGATGATCTGGACGCGAAATTCCAGGCTTGGTTGGCCAAGTAATCCCATTCGGGAGGTGGGTCCTAACCCCATCTAGCAATATTCACCCGGCGGTCCGCTGCCGGGTGATCGACCAGACGGAGGCCATCTATGCCCAAGGGGTACATCATCGCTCACATCACAGTGAAAGAGCCAGAGGCCTACAAGGAGTACGTCGTCAAAGACACGCCGATCCTTGAGAGCTATGGGGCAAATTTTGTGGTCCGTGGCGGGCAATCGCAAACCGTCGAAGGCGACGCACCGGCCACCCAGCGCCACGTCGTCATTGAATTTGAAAGCTACGCAAAGGCGCTCGAGGCGTATAACGACCCGGATTATCAGCAAGTCGCCGATATTCGCCGTCGCACCGCCGATAGCCTAATCTACGTCGTTGAGGGCGCATAATGAGCAACGCTGAACCTATGCTGGCGGCCGATGGCACGCCGTTAAAGAAATCTTTGGCCCGCGCCTTGCGGCGTCAGAAAATGCGCGCGTTGATGCTTATTGCACCGCTGCTGCTGTTTATCTTGCTGACATTCATTCTCCCGGTGGCGGACATGCTGTACCGCTCGGTCGAGAATGGCATCGTGTCTGAAACCCTGCCGCGCACTGTTGTGGCTTTGGCCGATTGGGATCCCGAAAAAGGGGAACTTCCGGATGAAGCCGTTTATGCGGCCATGGCGGCCGATCTTCATGATGCGGCCAAATCCAAGACTCACACCAAAGTTGGTGTGCGCTTGAATTACGAACAACCCGGTATTGCATCGCTGTTCCGCAAAGCCGGTCGCAAGGCCAAAAAGTGGGATCCCGCCGCCGATGGTCCGTGGAAAGACCAGCTGATCGAACTGCACAAGGGGTGGGGGGATATTGCGGTCTGGCGCACGATCCAAACCTATTCGCCGCCGGTTACACAGGGCTATTACCTGAACGCTGTTGATATGCGGGTTGGTCCCGATGGAGCCGAGGTGCGCCCGGAAAATGAACAAATCTACGGTATTTTGTTCGGCCGGACGATGAAGATGTCACTGATGATTACCCTAAGCTGTATCATGCTGGGCTATCCTGTGGCTTGGTTGTTGGCCAATCTGCCTGCACGCAAAGCGAACATGTTGATGATCCTTGTGCTTTTGCCATTCTGGACCTCGTTGCTCGTGCGGACATCTGCGTGGAAAATCATGCTCCAACAACAGGGGGTGATCAATGACGTGTTGGTTTGGATTGGCCTGGTGGCCGATGAAAACCGGCTTGTGATGATCAACAACCAATTCGGCACCGTGGTCGCGATGACGCATATCTTGCTGCCGTTTATGATCCTGCCGATGTATTCGGTGATGCAGACCATACCACCAAGCTACCTGCGCGCGGCAAAATCGCTTGGCGCGACAAACTGGACGGCCTTTTGGCGGGTGTATTTCCCGCAGTCGGTGCCGGGTATCGGCGCCGGGTCGATCCTCGTCTTTATCTTGGCAATTGGTTACTACATCACCCCGGCCTTGGTCGGTGGCACCACCGGGACGTTCATTTCCAACCGGATCGCGTTCCACATCTCGACCTCGCTCAATTGGGGCCTTGCGGCGGCACTTGGGGCAATCTTGCTCGCCGTGGTTTTGATCCTGTACTGGGCCTATGACAAAATCGTCGGCATCGACAACGTAAAGCTAGGGTAACTGATATGAGCGGAATTCCTCCTTATGCCACGATGCCCCAACGGGTTTGGTATTATACGTTTCGGGTGATCTGCGGGCTTATCTTTGCCTTTCTGATCACACCTATTCTTGTGGTGATGCCCCTGAGCTTTAACGCTCAGGACTTCTTTACCTTCACACCTGAAATGCTGCGGCTTGATCCCGAAGGCTATAGTCTTAAACACTATCGCGATTTCTTTAGTTCAGAGGATTGGCAAACGGCGCTCTGGAACTCGCTCAAAATCGCACCGATGGCGACGATTCTATCGGTTGGGTTTGGCACTTTGGCGGCGATTGGCCTTAGCCAACCGCATGTACCCTTCCGCCGCGCAATCATGGCGATCCTGATTTCTCCGATGATTGTGCCGCTGATCATTTCCGCGGCCGGCATGTACTTCTTCTATAGCCGGATTGGTTTGCAAGGCACGTACTTCGGCGTTGTTCTGGCGCATGCGGCTTTGGGAATTCCCTTTGTTATCATCACTGTGACAGCGACCTTGGTTGGCTTTGACCGCTCGCTTACCCGCGCTGCGGCGAATATGGGGGCCGATCCGGTGACCACGTTCTTTCGGGTGCAAATGCCGCTCATTCTGCCCGGTGTGATTTCCGGTGGTCTCTTCGCCTTCATCACATCCTTCGACGAAGTCGTGGTGGTGATTTTTGTCGGGTCAGCCAAACAACAGACGCTGCCTTGGCAGATGTTCACGGGTTTGCGCGAACAAATCAGCCCGACAATTCTGGCGGTTGCGACAATTCTGGTAGGTATTTCAATCTGTTTGCTTGCCACAGTTGAGCTTCTGCGCCGTCGCTCCGAACGTCTGCGCGGTATGAGCCCAAGTTAACACCGCACCATTAAATTCAATTGTCGGTAAATTTTTAGCCGCAGGTCCAAGGTCGGACCTGCGGTTTTCATTTTTTCGAAAGGCTTGCAGGGGATGTTTCTGGGAAACCCGTGTCCGAGGAACCTGTAATGACCGAACTGAACCCGCAATTCGCTGCCGAGGCAAAAGCAACCACCTCAGAGGCGATGTTTCAATTGTCCGAGCTTTTTTATACGCGGACGGATGAACGCGGTGTGATTGAGGCTGGCAACAATATCTTTCAACGTGTTGCAGGGTTTGAATGGGACGAACTTCTTGGCGCTCCGCATAAAGTTGTCCGCCATCCTGATATGCCCAGGGGGGTATTTCAGTTCGCTTGGGATGAGCTCAAGGCGGGGCGAACTGTTGCAGCTTATGTAAAAAACAAGCGTAAGGATGGACGTTTCTACTGGGTCTTTTCGCTTATGTCGCCGGCGGGGGACGGTTTCGTTTCAACCCGTATGAAGCCCAGCTCTGAGCATATGCAAACCGTCAACGGTATTTATCAAGACATGCTGGCCGAGGAAGCGGGCGGCCTTTCGCCCAAGGCAAGTGCGGAGATGTTGCAAAGTAAGTTGGCTGAACTCGGATTTTCGAACTACGCGGCTTTTCAGGCGACTGTGATCGCCTCCGAATGCGAAATGCGGGCTCGAAGCCTTGGCCGCCCCGTTGATCAGCTGCAAAAACGGTTTTTGGACATGTCGCGGGCCATTGAACAGGTCGAAATTGAAACTACGGAAATGACCGAAGCTTTCAAAGCGATCCGAACGGTTCCTATGAATATGCGCATTATTGCGTCGCGTCTGGAAAACGCTGGCGGTCCCATTAGCGCGATCTCAGTGAACTACAGTCAGATGCTCGAAGAGATGTCGACTTGGGTATCGACGTTTGTCGATGGGGATGCCTGTGTGTTTGCCCGTATTCGAGACGCTATCTTGCAGGGGCAGTTCCTTGGCTTTGCAATGGCATTGGAACAGGAAATGATCGAAATCCTCAAAGGGAATGGGGGGGAATACCCCGAGCAAATCGATCTCAGCCAAGAAACACAGATGCTTGAAAAAATGCGGGCGAAGTATCTTGAACAAACCGCAGAAGCATTGAGCAGTGTTGAGAATGAGGCCAAGCGGTTTGGTCGCAGCGTTCTTGATATGAAACGATATGTGACCGGCCTGAGTTCAACCCGGATGATGTGCAAAATTGAAAGCGCATCACTGTCCAACTCCGGCACAGCTCTTTCGGGGATCGTGGATCAATTGGACGCCTGTCAAAACGAAATTGAACAACGTTTGGCACGCATTGTTGAGCTGAATTCAGTCATCCAAGGCAATACGTCAATGCTGCGTTCCTTGATCTGAGCGACCATACAGGCAAAGAAAAAGGGCGGGGAAATCCCCGCCCTTTGCGTTTTCAAATCGTTTAACTCCGAACAAGTTTCTCGTAGCTGTCGACAATATCTTTGGTCAGGTCACCAACCTCAAACATGTAGTCGCCAATCTGGCCAACAGGTGTGACTTCGGCTGCGGTACCAGTGAGCCAGCATTGTTCAAAGCTTGCCAATTCATCGGGCATGATATGACGCTGATGAACCTTGATCTGTTTTTCTTCCAACATCTTGATGACGGTTTGACGGGTCAGCCCGTTCAAGAAAACATCGGCTTTGGGCGTGTGAACTTCGCCGTCTTTGACGAAAAAGATGTTGGCCCCGGTCGCTTCGGCGACATAGCCGCGGTAATCCATGAACAAGGCGTCCGAACACCCTTTGGCCTCGGCCTCATGTTTGGAGATTGTGCAAATCATGTACAGACCGGCGGCTTTGGCATGTACTGGAATCGTCTCTGGGCTTGGGCGTTTCCATTTCGCAATGTCGAGCTTTGCCCCCTTGAACTTCGCGTCGCCATAATAGTTGCCCCATTCCCAAGCCGCGATGGCCAGTCGAACCGGGTTGCGCGCGGAAGCGACACCCATATCTTCGCCGGCCCCACGCCACGCAACGGCACGAACATAGGCATCGGTCAAACCGTTGACCTTCAAAACTTCGGCCTTCGCTGTTTCGATTTCATCGACGGAAAACGGGATTTCGAAATCCAACTCGCCAGCAGAAAAATGCAAACGTTCGGAATGCTCGCGCGACAAGAAAATCTTGCCATTATATGCACGCTCTCCTTCAAACACCGAGCTGGCATAATGCAACCCGTGCGTCAGGATATGTACGTTCGCCGCGCGCCAGTCCACCATCTCGCCATCCAGCCAGATTTTTCCGTCACGGTCGTCATATGCTCCATCAGCCATCCTGTGTCTCCTCAGGCTACAATTTGCGAAAGTTGCGTACAATCCGTCCACTTCGGACATAAAATTGCGCAAAAACTGAGATTCGCTACCAGTTCCGTCTTGGAATGTCAACAAGGCTGACTTAAAATGAGGCAGCCGACAAACCATGAGGTCCCCGATGGCAGATCAAAATTCTAACAGCGGTGAGACCCTGCTTTTCCTAACCGACGAACAATTGCGGCAAGGGGCCGAGGCAATGTTCTTTGCTTATCGCGGGTTTACCGCCGATCCCGATCGCATTTTGGCCGGGCTCAGCTATGGCCGCGCCCATCACCGGGCGCTCCACTTTATTCACGCGGGGCCGGGAACAACGGTTAACAATTTGTTGAATACCTTGGGCGTGACCAAGCAATCGCTTAATCGTGTGTTGCGCACCATGATCGACGATGGTCTTGTCGAAAGCAAAGTTGGGCGCAACGACCGGCGCGAACGGCATTTGTATCTCACTGAAGAGGGGGCGGCATTGGAGCGGCAACTGTCTGATGCCCAACGTGCGCGAATGCGGGCCGCCTACAAGCAAGCCGGTCCCGAAGCCGTTGCCGGATTTCGAAAAGTGCTTGAGTCGATGATGGACCCTGAGATGCGCAGGCAGTATCACCGTCTGAGGGAGGGCCGGTCATGAGCGAACTAGACGCGCATTTGTTGATCGTTGACGACGATGAACGTATCCGCATACTTTTGCAGAAGTTTCTGATTAGAAATGGCTTTTTGGTCAGCGCAGCCCGTGATGCCGCCCATGCTAGGCGTATTTTGTCAGGTCTCGACTTTGACCTGATCGTTTTGGATGTGATGATGCCCGGCGAAGACGGTGTGAGCTTGACACGCGGTATTCGTGAAACCTCTGGCACGCCAATTCTACTTCTCACCGCGCGGGCAGAGACCGAGGATCGCATCAAAGGGCTAGAGGCGGGGGCCGATGACTATCTCGCGAAACCGTTTGAACCCAAAGAGTTGCTCTTGCGGATCAACGCTATCTTGCGCCGTATGCCGGAAACAACGTCTGATGATGCGGTTCCCAAGCTTCTGAATTTAGGCGATATTCGTTACGACATCGAACGCGGTGAAATGTGGCGTGGCGAGGACCTTGTTCGCCTAACCGCTACAGAAAGCCAGCTGATGCGGATTTTTTCCGCCCGTCCCGGAGAAGCAGTGAGCCGCGCCAACTTGGTCGAAGAGCTTGGCCGCGACAAAGGCCAGGCCCAAGAACGTGCGGTCGACGTTCAAATCACACGTTTGCGTCGCAAGCTTGAGGCAGACCCAAAACAGCCGCGTTACCTGCAAACAGTACGCGGCGCTGGCTACATGCTGGCACCGGATTGAACTCAAAACACCTAGGGGAACGTCATGACGACAGCACTCATCACGCATGCCGATTGTCTTGAACATGTGACGCCAGATGGCCACCCGGAACAGGTGGCCCGGTTAGAGCACATATTGCACGCTTTGGCGGGGCTTGATTTGGAACGGGTCGGGGCACCTTTGGCCGAAGATGGCGACATTTTGCGGGTTCATCCACAGTCTCATATTGATCGGATCAAGGCGGCGGTTCCCAGTACCGGACATCACCAATTGGATGCGGATACATGGTTGTCGCCGGGCTCAGTTACAGCGGCCTATCGTGGTGTTGGGGCTGTGGTCAAAGCCGTCGACATGGTTCTGGGCGGTGAGGTTCAAAACGCGTTCTGTGCTATTCGACCACCCGGGCACCACGCGGAAACGCAAACGCCGATGGGGTTTTGCCTGTTTGGCAATGCGGCTTTGGCGGCGAAATATGCTTTGGATCACCACGGCCTAACCCGCGTTGCGGTTGTTGATTTCGATGTGCATCACGGCAATGGCACTCAGGATTTGCTGTGGGATGAAGAGCGCGCCTTGGTTATCACCAGCCAACAGATGCCGCTTTGGCCGGGCTCAGGCGATCGCAAAGAACGAGGCAAACACGGTCAGGTCGTCAACATCCCTTTGCCGCCTGAAAGCACCGGCACCGAAATGTGGGCCGCCTATGAGGCCAAGGTTTTCCCGAAGCTGCGGGAATTTGCACCTGAGCTGATGATCATCTCTGCCGGTTTTGACGCCCATCAAGATGACCCTTTGGCCCAGTTGAATTGGTCTACCGAAGATTTCCGTCGCCTTACGCAAGAACTGTGCAAAATCGCCGGAGAATGTGCACAAGGACGCGTGGTATCGACTTTGGAAGGCGGGTATGATTTGCAGGCCCTCGCGGCGTCAACTAAGGCGCATGTTGAGGCATTGATGGAGGCAGGCACATGAGCGACGACGCGATTGCAGAGATGACATTTGAACAGGCCATGGCCGAGTTGGAACAGGTGGTTGGCCAATTAGAGCGCGGCGATGTGGCGCTTGAGGCGTCGATCAACCTCTATGATCGTGGGGCCAAATTGCGCGCCCATTGCGAGGCGAAGCTCAAAGAAGCCGAAGAAAAAGTTGCCGCGATCACACTGGATGGTGATGGCAACCCGGCGGGGTTGAAGCCGCTAGACGCGTCCTGATCCAGTGCAGAGTTTCACCGTGACCCGCACCCCTGACAAGGGCATCATGCCGTTTCCTGAGGCTTTGGCCCATGCGTCGGAATATGCCCAAGGTCAGATTTTGTTTCATCTGTCTGGGCTGGATAGCCCAATCGCGGATGCAATGCGCTATGCGGTGGATGGGGGCAAAGGGCTTCGGGCGTTTTTGTCTATTGAGAGCGCTCGTCTGTTTGGTTTTGATCGCTATGATGCGGCACCGGCTGCTGGCGCGATCGAAGCGTTGCATGCTTATTCGTTGATCCATGATGACATGCCTTGCATGGATGATGACGATCTGCGCCGTGGCAAACCAACCGTGCACAAAAAGTGGAACGAAAGCACCGCTGTTTTGGCGGGTGACGCATTGCAGGCTTTGGCGTTTCAGTTGGTGTTTCATGTTCAAGCCTCAGCAGAAAACCGGCTGATCTTGTCGCAGCAATTAGCTGTTGCGGCTGGCATCCGTGGCATGGTTGGCGGTCAGGAAATGGACATCTTGGCCGAAACCGCTGAAACACCTCTGTCTTTGGACCAGATCACGCAGTTGCAGGCCGGAAAGACCGGGGCTTTGCTCAAATGGTCCTGCAAGGTTGGTCCGACCATGGCAGGCGATGCCGGGCATCAGCTTGACGTCTATGGCGATGCTCTTGGCCTTGCCTTTCAAATCTGGGACGACGTCTTGGATGTCGAAGGCGATGCCGACGAGATGGGCAAGGCTGTCGGCAAGGATGCCGGTCGTGGCAAGGCGACATTTGTCTCCCACCTTGGTCTAGACGGGGCGAAACGCCGCGCTTCTGATCTGGTGACCGAGGCCTGTGATGCGCTATCTGTTTACGGTGATGATGCCGAATGCTTGCGAGAAGCGGCGCGCTTCGTTATCTCGCGACGTACCTAACGCCACCCCGGAGGCAGCCATGTCAACCAAGCCAGAAACCCCGCTTTTGGACCGCGTGCATGTGCCCGCCGACCTCAAAAAATTCTCTGATGCGGAGCTGACGCGGCTGGCGCATGAATTGCGGGCCGAGACAATTTCGACGGTCTCCGAAACCGGTGGCCATTTGGGCGCGGGGCTTGGAGTGGTCGAATTGACCGTCGCCTTGCACGCCGTGTTTGATACCCCACAGGACAAGATCATCTGGGATGTGTCGCACCAATGTTATCCGCATAAAATCCTGACTGGGCGACGCGATCGGATGAAAACCATCCGCCAAGAGGGCGGCATTTCCGGCTTTACCAAGCGGAGCGAAAGCCCCTATGACCCGTTCGGCGCGGCGCATAGTTCCACCTCGATCAGCGCGGCTTTGGGCTTCAAGGTTGCCGCCGATTTGGGCGGGCATAGCGCCACGGGACATGGTGACGCGATTGCGGTGATCGGCGATGGCGCGATGACCGGCGGCATGGCCTTTGAGGCGATGAACAACGCCGGGCACCTGAAAAAGCGGATGTTTGTGGTGCTGAACGACAATGAAATGTCGATTGGCCAACCCACCGGCGCGCTGTCGTCCTACCTGACACGGCTCTATTCCGAAGCACCCTTGCAAGATTTCAAAGCCGCTGCCAAAGGTGCGGTAAGCTTGCTGCCGGAACCCTTCCGGGAAGGGGCGAAACGGGCCAAGGAAATGCTCAAAGGCATGGCCCTTGGCGGGACTTTGTTCGAAGAGCTAGGCTTTAGCTACGTCGGGCCGATTGATGGCCACGATATGGATCAGCTTTTGCCGGTTCTGAGGACCCTGCGCGCCCGCGCCACCGGGCCGATCTTGCTGCATATCGTCACCAAAAAGGGCAAGGGTTATGCCCATGCGGAACACGCGCCCGACAAGGGACATGCCCGTGCTAAATTTGATGTGGTGTCCGGAAAACAGCACAAGTCACCGTCAAATGCACCAAGCTACACCAAGGTTTTTGCCGACCAGCTGATCAAGCAGGCCGCTGATGATCAACGTATTTGTGCGATCACGGCGGCGATGCCGGATGGCACCGGGCTTGATTTGTTTGCTGAACGCTACCCCAGCCGAACCTTTGATGTTGGCATTGCCGAACAGCACGGCGTGACCTTTTGCGCGGCCCTCGCGGCGGGTGGGATGAAGCCGTTTTGTGCGATGTATTCGACGTTTTTGCAGCGTGGATATGATCAAGTTGTGCATGATGTCGCGATCCAACGTTTGCCCGTGCGCTTTGCGATTGATCGCGCCGGATTGGTTGGGGCCGATGGGGCCACACATGCGGGATCTTATGACATTGCCTATATGGCCAACCTGCCGGGCATGGTGGTGATGGCGGCGGCGGATGAGGCCGAGTTGTGCCACATGGTGGCGACGGCGGCGGCCCATGATGACGGGCCAATTGCCTTCCGCTATCCGCGTGGCGAAGGCGAAGGCGTGGACATGCCCGAACGCGGCGAAGTCTTGGAGATCGGCAAGGGCCGGATGATCCAAGAAGGTGCGCGCGTTGCGCTCCTTAGCTTTGGAACGCGATTGGGTGAAACCCTTAAGGCCTGCGAGGCGCTTGAGGCGCGCGGGATCAAACCCACCGTTGCCGATGCCCGCTTTGCCAAACCACTAGATCGGGACATGATCCTGAGTTTGGCGCGCGAACATGAGGCGCTGATCACCATCGAAGAGGGCGCAGTTGGCGGCTTTGGCAGCCATGTGGCCCAACTTTTGGCGGACGAGGGCGTATTTGATCGCGGGCTGAAATATCGTTCGATGGTTTTGCCCGATACCTTCATCGACCAAGCCAGCCCCAAGGCGATGTATGATGTCGCTGCGATGAATGCCGAACATATCGAAGCCAAGGTGCTCAACGTGTTAGGTGTCGAGGTGTTGGACAAACGCGCCTAAGAGCGCAGGCTCATAACGGCAACGCCGAGCATTGCATAGATCGCTAGAGTAAAACTGCTACGCAGGCGTTTGACCCTTTTGATCACAAAATCATCCCCAAGGATGTAGACGGGGAGCCGTTGAGGTGCCGTGATGCTGAGCCATTGGATGTGGCTCATTTCATTGAACCAGTTCGGAAATGGCCATCCACCAAGGCGTTCGCCGAGACTTTGTTCCTGCATGATTGTGTCGATAGCGTTCGGGTATGTTTTGCGAATATGCCGACGCAGTCGCCAAAGCGTGAATATGTGGAACAAGGACAGAAGCGAGTTGATAAAACTCATGGTGTTTCGGATCGAAGCAGCGCCGTCAGACCGCTTTTGTAACCCGGATAAAGCAAATCGACACCCAGCTCTTCTTTGATCCGGGTGTTTGAGACTTTCTTGTTTTCCGCGTAAAAGCTTCGCGCCATGGGCGACAGATTAGCAGTTTCAAAGTCGACCTGTTCGGGGAGCGGCAGGCCCAATAGTTCGGCGGCATAGGCGATGACGTCTTGCGGCGGGGCCGGATCATTGTCGCAGACGTTGTAGATTGCGCCGGGGTTTGGGGCGTTGATCGAAGCCGCAAGAACCTGGGCAATGTCATCCACATGGATGCGGGAAAACACCTGATCCTTTTTGATAATGCGCCGTGCCGTTCCTGCGCGCACCTTGGCGAACGGTCCGCGACCGGGGCCGTAAATCCCGGCGAGGCGAAAGATATGGAGCGGCAGGTCGGGGATGGATTGCCATGCGGCCTCGGCGGCGACCCGGATGTCACCTCGATGCGTCGACGGGGTGAGGGGGGTGGTTTCATCCACCCAGGCCCCATCGTGATCGCCGTAGACGCCGGTTGTTGAGAGATAACCGACCCAAGTCAGCGCCTTTGCGTGGGTTTCTATGTCGGTCCCAATTGTGTTGAGCGTTGGATCGCCCGCGTCATCCGCCCCGGCAGAAATCAACATATGGCTGGCTTGGTCCAAAGCCGCGGTCATGTCTTTGGGCGTCCAAAGAACCGGCTCGACGCCTTGGGCGCGGACAGAATCAGCTTTGTTTGGGTCGCGTATCGTTCCGAGCACGCGCCAGCCTTGTGGGATCAACCGGCAGGCGAGAGCGCTGGCAGTGTAGCCATGGCCCAAAGAAAAAAGTGTTTTGGTCATGGGACATAGGTGGCCTGAAACAGGTTTCGTTGCAAGTGTTACGAAAAATGCTTTTCAGATTAGACTTCGTAACATATCCTATTGAAGAAGGTTTAGGAGGAAAGCCGCATGTACTCCCAGGGATTGATCGGTGCAGACGGATCTACTGAGGAAACTCAAGAGTTTCTGGATGCGTTTCAAAAACGTATTGATGCAGAAGAGAAAATTGAACCCAATGATCCGATGCCGGAAGGGTATCGGCGGACATTGGTGCGCCAGATTGGCCAGCACGCGCATTCCGAGATTGTTGGCATGTTGCCCGAGGGCAATTGGATCACCCGCGCGCCGTCACTGCGCCGCAAGGCCGCTCTGCTGGCTAAGGTGCAAGACGAGGGCGGGCATGGGCTTTACCTCTATTCAGCGGCTGAAACCCTTGGCGTGAGCCGGGAACAGATGACCGAGGAGTTGTTGAGCGGAAAGGCGAAATATTCGTCGATCTTCAACTACCCGACGCTAAGTTGGGCGGACATGGGCACCATTGGGTGGCTTGTGGATGGCGCGGCGATCATGAACCAAATCCCGCTGTGCCGGTGTTCCTTTGGCCCCTATGCGCGGGCGATGATCCGGGTGTGTAAGGAAGAAAGTTTCCACCAACGTCAGGGCTATGAGATTGTCATGTATTTGGCGCGGGGCACAAAAGAGCAGCGCGACATGGCGCAGGATTCATTGAACCGCTGGTGGTGGCCATCCTTGATGATGTTTGGCCCACATGATGCCGATAGCGCCCATTCCGAACAGTCGATGGAATGGAAAATCAAACGTTTCTCGAATGATGCACTGCGTCAGAAGTTCATTGACGCCACCGTTCCACAAGCAGAGTTCCTTGGCCTGACGCTGCCTGATCCGGACCTGAAATGGAACGATGAAAAAGGTGGCTATGATCACGGCCCGATTGATTGGGATGAATTTTGGCGCGTCGTCAAAGGCGACGGTGTGATGAACCGTGACCGGGTCAAAGCGCGCAAGAAAGCTTGGGATGACGGTGCTTGGGTCCGTGAGGCCGCATTGGCGCATGCCGCCAAGCGCGAGGCCCGCAAGCAGGCGGCTGAGTGAATTTGAGATGGCTGGGTGACGTGCGTGTAAACACGACACCCCACCCGCCATCCCGCAGCGGCATCACACGCCGTCGATTATAGAATTTGGGAAGAGGATAGAGGTCATGGCAAACGAAACGCCACTCTGGGAAGTATTCATTCGGCCACGCAACGGGTTGAGCCACAAACATGTTGGGTCGCTTCATGCGGCGGATGAGGTTTTGGCGCTAAATGCCGCGCGTGACGTGTACACCCGTCGCAGCGAAGGCACGTCGATATGGGTTGTACGGTCGTCACAGATCGTTGCAAGCGACCCCGATCAGGCAGAAGAAAACTTTGAGCCAACAGGTGACAAGATTTACCGCCACCCAACGTTTTACGACATCCCCGAAGAAGTGGGGCATATGTAATGGCCCTGTTTGATGCGGTTTTAGAGCTGGCCGATGATCATCTGGTGCTTGGCCATCGGATTTCGGAATGGTGCGGTCATGCGCCGATGTTGGAAGAAGACCTTGCCATGCCGAACATGGCGCTGGACCTGATTGGGACTGCGCGGGTGTTGTACGACCATGCCGGCAAGCTTGAAGGGCAGGGCCGGGACGAAGACGTGTTGGCCTATACACGCGGCGAACGCGAGTATCGCAATTGCCTTTTGGTGGAACGCGAGAACGGTGATTTTGCGGTCACAATGTTGCGCCAATTCTATTTTGCCGCCTTCATGGAGCCCTATTGGCAAGCCGCTGCCAATAGTTCCGACGCGGTCATCGCCGGTGTCGCTGGCAAAGCCGTGAAGGAAATGGCCTATCACATCCGTCATACGGGTGAGTGGGTGATCCGCTTGGGCGACGGCACCGAAGAAAGTGCCGCCAAAATGCGCGATGCGGTTGATGAATTGCACCGCTATACCGGCGAGCTTTTCGAAGAGGGCGCCGCCGAGGGCGAGGACGCGTTGCCAAGCCGCGCGTCGATCCGCCCGGCGTGGGAGGCCACGGTTGCGGGTGTCTTTGCCGAAGCAAATCTGGAAATGCCCGAGGTGCGCTATGCGCAGACCGGTGGCCGAAACGGTATTCACGGCGAAGCCTTGGGTCATATGCTTGCCGAGATGCAGGTTTTGGCGCGGGCGCATCCGGGCGCGGTGTGGTGATCGCAACCGACACCAGGCAAGTGGCATGGGAGGCCGCCGCGGCGGTGCCCGACCCTGAGGTGCCCTGTGTGACCGTCGCCGATCTGGGCATTTTGCGCGATGTGCAGATGCACAACGGCGTGGCGGTGGCGCAAGTCACCCCGACCTATTCGGGCTGCCCGGCGACCTTGGCAATCGAGTTGTCGATCGAGGCCGCCTTGCGCGACGCTGGGTTTGAGGCGCGGATCGAGCGGGTGTTATCGCCCGCTTGGACCACCGATTGGATCACGTCCGAAGGCCGAGACAAGCTACGCAAGTTCGGAATTGCTCCGCCCCAAGACGGGCAGGGCAAGGCCGCGCTGTTTTCGGCCCCCGAGGTCACATGCCCACGCTGTGGAAGCCAAAACACCCAGCGTATCAGCGAATTTGGTTCGACTGCCTGCAAGGCACATTACCAGTGCAAAGCCTGCGCCGAACCTTTCGACTATTTCAAATGTATCTGAGGAGAGATGCATGTTTCATGATCTGAAAATTGCCGCCATCCGCCCAGAGGGTGAGAATGCGGTGGCCGTTTCTTTTGACGTGCCTGACACCGCCGCCGAGGCGTTTCAATTTGCACCCGGTCAATACCTGACCCTACGTGCCGATGTGGATGGGGCCGACACGCGCCGCAGCTATTCCATTGCCTCGGCCCCCGGTGCGCCGCTGACCGTTGGTATCAAGCGGGTCGATGGCGGGGTGTTTTCCACCTTTGCACAATCGCTTAAACCCGGCGATAGCCTTCAGGTTATGCAACCCGAAGGCCGGTTTACCTACAAAGGTGAGGGCAAGGTTGTGCTGATCGCTTCGGGATCTGGTATCACACCGATGGTCTCGATTGCTGCGCAGGCGCTCGAGCAGGGGGCAGAGGTCGCGCTGATCTATGGCAACCGCAACAGCGGCACAATTATGTTCCGCGATGCCTTGGATGATCTCAAAGATCGCTACGTTGACCGGTTAACCCTGATCCACGTACTTAGCCGCGAACCACAGGATGTGGCCTTGCTTAATGGGCGCATTGATGGCGACAAGGTGATGGCGCTGTCGAAGGCTGGGGCCATTGATCTGGCCGGTGCGGATGGCGTGTTCCTTTGTGGTCCGGGGGAGATGATTGAAAACGTCACCGCCGCGCTGGGCGATACCGTGGCGTCGGACAAGGTCCATCACGAGCTGTTCTACACCGAAGAGGGGCCGCGCCCCGAACGCTCAGCTGCGGCCCAAGCCGCCGCCGAAGCCGGAGTAACGGTTGAGGTGGTTTTGGATGGCGCCCGCCGCGCCTTTCAGGTCGAGGCACAGGATGATGACGTTGTCTCTGCCGCCGCTCGCCAAGGGTTGGAACTGCCCTTTAGCTGCAAGGGCGGCATGTGCTGTACCTGCCGCTGCAAGGTTATCGAAGGTTCCGCGGAAATGGCCACCAACTATTCGTTGGAACCATGGGAAATGGAGGCGGGCTTTACGCTTGCCTGCCAAGCACGCCCAACGACTGACAAGCTGGTTTTGGATTTCGACGCCGCCTAAGAGCGACCGTTTGCCCTGCCATCTTGCCGGTTAAACACTGGCGGGATGTCTTGGGGCAAGCGGGTCGTTCCGGTGCAATCGGCAAGGAACGGCTCAGCCAAAAACCGCTGACTGAAACAGGATCAAAGATGACCTATGGTCAGCTTATGTACCCTCACGTGTTCTTGGTCGGTGCCTTGGTTCTAACCGCATGTTCCAACGCATCGAGTATGTCCCAATCGGTGCCAGAGCCCGTCCCTGCTCTGGCACCAACCCCTTATAATCCCCCGCTTTATCCCAATGAAACGCCGGAATTGCGGGCGCAGATCAATACATGGGCGGATCACTATGATCTGCCGCGTAGCTTGGTTCACCGTCTTGCCATTCGTGAAAGCACCCATCGGCCTTGGGCGCGCAACGGTCCATACTACGGTTTGTTTCAAATCCTGCCGCAGACGGCCCGCACCATGGGTTATCAAGGCTCCGCCGACGGTTTGTTGAACGCGGAAACCAACCTTGAATTTGCTCTGAAATATCTCAAAGGGGCCTATATCGTTGCGGACGGTGATCCGGACGCGGCCATCATGTGGTATGCCAAAGGGTATTATTACGAGGCCAAGCGCAAAGGGCTTTTGGTGGAAACCGGGTTGCGCCCGGGGTGACATAGGCCCGGCAATTTTGATTGCTGACACCTGATCATTTCGCGTCAGGCAGCCACCAATTTACGTCTTTTGAAGGTCGGCCGCCAAAACATAACCCTCGCCGCGAATAGATTGGATCAATGACGTCTGACCTGCACCGCCGTCGATTTTGCGCCGCAAGCGCGACACATGGGCGTCAACGGCGCGGTCGGTGATGGCCACGGAATGTCCATAAAGCTCTGCCATGAGCCGATCACGGCTGATGATCTGACCCGCCTTTAGGGTCAGCATTTTGAGCAGCGAAAATTCGGTGCTGGTGAGGGTGATGGTGCGGTCTTCGGCGATATGGCGCAACCCGCGTTTGGTCAGGTCAAATTCCAACCCGGCAAAGATTGCTGTGCGAAATTCGGCCACTTCTTCGGGCTGAGATGGGGTTTCAAGACGCCGTAGTACCGCCTTGATACGGGCCAATAGTTCGCGTGGTTCACAGGGCTTTGTGATGTAATCATCGGCCCCGATTTCCAGCCCAAAAATACGGTCAAACACCTCATCGCGCGCCGAGAGCATGATGATCGGCGTTTGGGCCGTTGCGCGAAATTCCTTCGCAAGGTCGAACCCATCCGCATCGGGTAGATTGAGATCAAGAACAATCAGGCTGGTATGATTTTCGTCAAAAAGCGCGCGGGCTTGGGCCCCGGAACTGGCGGTTTGTGTCTGATAACCGTGCTTTTTCAGGAACCTCGCCAAAAACGAGGTTAGCTGCATATCATCGTCCACTATGAGAATTGTTTGACCCATCTCATATCCCTTGCGGCCCCCAGCGCTAACATGGCGCAAGTTTTCAGGATCAGCAAGGCATCGCCCATGACATCGCAAGCCCAGTCGTCGCACCGGTTTTACCTTGTCGGGTTTTTGGCCGGCTTCTTGCTTTTGGTCACGGTTCTCCTTGGCGTGTTCCTCGGGACAGAGACACGCCGCCAGTTTCACGAGATCGAGGCCAGCTGGACGACCTATGATGGGGATGTCGGGCAAAAGGGCGTCTGGATTAGTTCCATTCGCGGCTATCTTGGTTATGGCGGGATCATCCACAACTTTAAGAACTATGTGCTGCGGCAGGATGAAACCTATCTCAAACGCGCCGAGGTGCAGGTCAGCCAGTTTCGTGATGTTGTTGACACCTATTTGGGGCAAACCACCGATCTGGTCGAAAGGCGGGCATTGCGCACCGTGCGCAGCACAATTGACGCCTATTCGGACAAATTTGACGTCGCGCGGAAAGGCGTTGCGCAAGGGATGAGCATTTCGGACATTGATGCCCTGGTGCGCATTGATGACAGTGCGGCCAAACTGGCCTTGGTCGATCTTGAAGCGGTTTGGACCGAGTCGCGGGTTGTGTCGACCCGACGGATTTTCGCGGCGGTCGGGCAAGGGCAGACGCTTATCGGTATCGGGTTTGTGTCTATCATTGCTCTGGTTTTCGCGGCTTTCGCCATTGGTCTCATGCTGTTCTTGATGTTTCGCGACATGGGCCACACCTTGCAACGCCTGTCCGGTGAACTCACCGCGCGCCGCGAGGCAGAGGCGAGCGAAAAGCGTCTGGCCAGCGTGGTGGAGCAAAGCCCGGCGACGATTGTGATCACCGACACAGACGCCCATATTCTATATGCAAACCAACGGTTTCGGGAATTGACCGGTTGGCGTAGCGATGAAATTGAAGGCAAGACGCCCAAGATTTTGCAATCGGGCGACACCAACGAAACCACCTATGCCGATATGCGCGCCGCCTTGGCCAAAGGGTTGGAATGGCAGGGCGTTTTTCGCAACCGCAAGAAGGATGGCACCAGCTATTGGGCCGACACGCGGATTTTGCCACTGGTTGGGCCGGATGGCACGGTACAAAATTTCATTGGGATCGGCGAGGACATCACCGAGCGCCGCGAGGCCCGTGAACAGGTGGCTCGGGCGCAAAAGCTTGAGGCGGTGGGCCTTTTGGCGGGGGGGATTGCGCATGATTTCAACAATGTTCTGACCACCATTGTTGGTGCGGCGCATCTGGCGGCATTGGATGCGCCCGAGGGCAGCGACATTGCCGGAGAAATCGAACAGATCGAGATTGCCGCGAAACGGGCGCAAAGCCTTGTGCGTGGGTTGTTGTCGTTTGCGCGTCGTGAACCGGGGCAACCACAGCCGGTGAACATCTGTGGCGTTGTTCAGGAGGTGTCGAAATTGTTGCGCGCGTCATTGCCGCCTACGGTGCGGATCAGCTCGTGTGGGGCCGAGGACGCCGTGATGGTTCTGGCCGATCATACCCATCTGCACCAAATCGTCATGAATCTGACCCGCAATGCGGCCGAGGCGATTGGGGCCGCCGAGGGCACTGTCACCATTGCTGCTCACCCGGTTGAGGATATGCCAGAGGGGGTGATTTCCCGCCGAGACGGATGGGTGTGTCTGAGCATTTCCGACAATGGGCCGGGCATGTCATCAGAAACGCGCGCCCGTTTGTTTGACCCGTTCTTCACCACCAAACCATTGGGCAAAGGCTCGGGCCTTGGGCTGGTTGTGGTGGCGGGTTTGGTCGAGGAAATGGGCGGGCGGATTGAGGTTGATAGCGCTCCGGGAGAGGGCGCGCGCTTCTCAATTTACCTTCCGGCGACAGATCAACCCGAAGCGGTTGGTATCCTGCGCGATGGGTCGCCAACGCCACGCGGGCATGAACGGATCATGGTGGTTGATGACGAAACCGAGATCGCTGCGACCTGGCGACGTATGTTGATGCGGCTGGGGTATCGGGTTGAGGCCTATACATCACCGGTCATTGCGGCGGAAAAGCTATTGGCCGATCCCGGGCGTGTTGATCTCTTGGTCACCGATTTGGTCATGCCGGATTTGAGCGGCGAAGCGCTGAGCGAAAAGGCGCGATCGGTACGCCCCGACTTGCCGATTATTGTCTGCACGGGGTATGCGCCATCCACCGTCAAGATCACCGGACCGGCCCCACGCGTTTTGGACAAACCCATTGATCCCGACCACTTGGCCCGCCGGATCAGGGACTCCTTAGACGGTAAATGATGCACATCAATACACCCAAAGTCACAAACCGTCACAACTGGTCACAGACAGTCACCCTGTACGCAACACTTGTCGCAAACATCCGCGTTAAAATTGTGCTGGAACACCCCGATTTGCCTTGCGTGATCGGGCTGCGAGCAAGGGCGACACGCTTTGGCCAGCAAAACCGCCGCTCTTGTTTTACCGAAACCGTCGTCCGACCAAGGGGCACTTTGGGCATGGCGACACCAAGAGGAGGCCCATGATGATCCGAACTCTTACCGTCATAGGGGCGTTGCTTGCCGGTTCGGCAGTGATGGCCCAAGACAGCGTTCCCATCCCGCCTATGGATGTGAATGCCGCGCGCGCCGAGCTGGGCAAGCGCATGTTCTATGACCCGCGCCTATCCGGTGACACCAGTCTGGCCTGCGCCAGTTGTCACCAACCCGACAAGGCCTTTACCGATGGTGAGGCGCTGTCGCTGGCCTATTCCGGAGCGGGCCATTTTCGCAATGCACCCACGCTCGCCAATGTCGGGTATCGCGATGCTTGGCTACATGATGGCCGCTTGGGTACCAACCTGAACGATGTTGCGCGTGAGATGATCACCGAGACCTATCTGATGAATATGGACATGCGGATCATGCAGGAACGCATGAAGCAAGATCCGAAATATGTGGCAATGTTCGCCGCGGCGGGCATGTCCGAGCCGTCCAATGGCGGAGCCCGCAATGCTTTGATGGATTTTATGAAAACCATCGTGTCGCGCGGCGCACCCATTGATAGCGGCGACCTTAGTAGCAGCGCCGAACGCGGGCGCCTTATTTTTGAGGGCAAGGGGCAGTGTTCAAGCTGTCATTCCGGGCCGCGCTATACCGACGATCAGCCCCATAACACCGGTGTGCCAAGCAATCCTGACATCTGGGCGGACCCGGAGCGTCATTCGGCCTTTGTCACCTATGGCAAATTCATGGGTGTCGAAAATTACATGAACCTGCGCGAGGATTTGGGGGCCTATATCCGCACCCACACGCCCGACACCAAGCGCACGTTCCTAACGCCGACCCTGCGCGAACTGACCTACACCGCACCCTATATGCACAACGGCGTGTTCGACACGCTCGAAGAGGTGGTGGAATTCTACAACGCCGGGGGTGGGGATGATCCGCTTAAGGATAGCCGCCTGAAACCGCTTGGGCTTGCAGCTTCTGAGAAAACCGATCTGGTCGCGTTCCTCAAATCCATGTCGGGCGAAACCTATGATGTCGACGAGTATGTCTGGCGCGAAGATGACTTCGGCTACCAGCTTATCGACGACTGGCGCAACGTCGCAAACTGAGGGGCGAGACCATGTTGAAAACCGCAACCGCAATCGCCGTCGGTCTGGCCATTTTGGCCGCACCTTTGGCCGCTGAAAAACCGCGCCCCGACGGGCTGTCTGCGCTGGGCGAGGTGCCGATCCCGGCCTCGAACCCGCAAAGTAACGCCAAGGTCGAGCTGGGCAAAATGCTGTTCTTTGAACCGCTCTTGTCGGGCAATGGCAATATGCCGTGCTCGGCCTGTCACCTGCCCGATGCCGGTTGGGCCATCCAGGCCCCAATAAGCTTTGGCTATCCCGGCACAACCCATTGGCGCAACTCACAAACCATCGTCAATTCGGGCCATTACAAAAAGCTGTTCTGGGCCGGTTCTTCTGGCTCGCTTGAGCATCAGGCGCGCTCGGCCGCGCGGGGTGGTGTGGCTGGCAATGGCGAAGATGACATGATGGAAAGCCGTCTGGCTTTTGTTCCGGAATACCGGGAACGCTTTGCGGATGTCTTTGGCGATGATTGGCCCAATATCCGTCACGCCTATGATGCCATCGCCGCCTTTGAACGTACGATCAACCAAACTGACACACCGTTTGACAACTACATGCGTGGTGACGATACGGCGCTTTCCGATCAACAGGTGCGTGGCTTGGAGCTCTTTGCCGGCAAGGCCAACTGTATCTCCTGTCACAACGGCCCGCTGCTCTCGGATGAGAAATACTACAACACCGGTGTGCCGCCTTATTCGGGTTGGGACGATGATGAGATCGCGCAGATCACCTTTCGGTTTGAGATTTTCGCCAAGGGCGCAACCGAAGAGATGTACCGCGAGATCAAGGATGATCCGGGGCTGTATTTCCGCACCAAGGAAAAATCCGACAAGGGCAAATTCCGCACGCCGAGCCTGCGCTACACCAAATACACCTATCCCTACATGCACAACGGCATGATCGAGACCCTCTCGGATGTGGTGGATTTCTACAATGCCGGGGGTGGCGAGAATGAGTTCGCCGCCAACAAATCTGCGCTCATTGAACCGCTTGACCTATCCGACGACGAAAAGGCCGATCTGGTCGCTTTCCTTGAAAGCCTGTCGGGGGATGAAATCCTGATTGAAGAGCCGGATTATCTGGAAATGCAACCGCTGCCTGCGGTCGCCAATTGAGGGAGACAGGATATGAATGACCTAGACCCAAAACTAAGAGCTGCCATCAACGGCGAGAACGGCGAAGCCGCCAAAGCAGGCACGCGCAAATGCCTGATGAACCGTCGCCAGTTCTTGTTGTCCTCGGGCCTGACCACCACCGTTGTGATGGTGGGTATTCCGGGGCTAAGCGAGGCCGAAACCCCGGCGGTTGTTTCGACCTATCCGCGCAAGCTTGTCGGGAAACTGTCCGAACTGAAGGTCGATGAGCCCATGTCGTTCGAATATCCGGACGAGGGCCAATATGCCGAAAGCATTCTGGTCAAACTGGGGACCAAAGCCGGTGGCGGGATTGGCCCTGATGACGATGTTGTGGCCTTTAACTACACCTGCACCCACCAGGGCGGGCCGCTTCAGGGCACTTACAAAGCTGCCGACAAGGCGCTTGGCCCCTGTCCCTTGCATCTGACCACCTTTGATCTGACCCGCCACGGCATTTTCATCGCCGGGCAGGCCTATCAATCGCTGCCGCAGGTGCTTCTCGAGGTTGAGGGCGATGACATCTACGCCGTCGGCATGTTTGGCCTGATTTATGGCCGTTACGACAATCTTCAGGGCTAAGGAGGGAACCCCATGTCTACACCATATTATGTCCCCGAAGAATCCGTGCCCCTGCCACCGCCGGATGCGGATGTGCTCACCACGGCGTGTGATTACTGCATCGTTGCCTGTGGCTACAAAGTCTACCGCTGGCCGGTACGTGGCGGTCGCAATGGCGGCCCCGCCGCGGATCAAAACGCCTTTGGCGAAGATTTCCCGGTCTCGCCGCTTGGCCCATGGGTCGCGCCGAACCAGCACAATATCGTGCTTCATAAAGGGGAACCGCATCACGTTGTCATCATCCCCGACAAAGACGCCGAACATGTAAACCCGCAAGGTGACAGTTCGATTCGTGGTGGGGCTTTGGCGCAAAAAGTCTATAACCCTCAGACACCTACGCGGGATCGCCTGCAGTCGCCAATGGTGCGGATGTTTGGCGTTTTGATGCCGGTGACCTGGGATTTCGCTCTCGAAATTGCCGCCGAAGTTGGCAAACATGTGCTAGAGAAACACGGAACCAATTCCTATGCGGTCAAGACGTTTTCCTATGGCTACATGGAAAACACCTACGCGATTACCAAATACGCGCTGGGCAATGTGCGGACCGCGAATTTCACCTTCCACGATACGCCTTCGGACGTCTCCTCGACCCCTGGTTTCCGCGATGCGGGCTTTGACAATTTCGGCCCGGCCTATGAAGATTGGGCCAATGCTGACACGTTGTTGATGTGTGGCACCGACCCCTATGAGACCAAGACGATCCTCTTTACCGATTGGATCAAACCGGCGATTGAAAGCGGTCAAAAGGCGATCTTTATGCTGCCTCGTCGGAGCACCGGCACCGCCTTTGCCGAGGCCAATGGCGGTCTTGTTCTTGATATCCAGCCCGGCACCGACCTTCCCGTCGTCTTGGCGATTGCCCGCGTCATCGTTGAAAACGGTTGGCAGGACAAAGAGTGGATTGAGAAGTGGGTGAACAACAAATGGGAAAGCTCTTCGGGCTTTGGCCAAGGGACGCGCAACACCCCATGGCAGTGGCGCACAACTTGGGGCAAGTTTCAGACCGACGGCTTTGAGGATTGGACAGACTGGTTAATGGCGCAAGAGGAATCTGTGCCAGAAAAAGCCGCTGAAATCGCCCAGATTGATGTGGCCAAGATCTACACCGCCGCCGAATGGATGGCGAAACCGCGCGAAGATGGCACGCGGCCCAAAACCTCGATCATGATCGAAAAAGGGTTTTATTGGTCCAATAACACCGGCAACACCCAAGCGATCTCGGCGCTGGGCATCACGGTTGGGGCCGGTGGCCGCCCCGGTCAGGTCATTGGCCGCGCCGGTGGGCACCAACGCGGTGGGCTTCGCGGTGGGGGCTATCCGCGCAACAAGTCGCCCGAAAAACTCCCCGGTCGTCGCCGTCGAGCTATGGATTGTGACCGCTATTTCATGTCCGGTCACACCCGGTTGGCGCATGTTATCGGCAACACCTGGGTTCAGGCGATGTGCGGTTCGCAAAGCCTGCAGGCGAAGTTCGAGGAACTCACCGTGCGCAACCCGCATCAGGTCATGTCGTTTGACAAGCAAGAGATCATCGACACCCTAAAAGCCCGCGCCGATAGCGGTGGTACCGTGGTTTGGGATCAAGACATCTATCTGGTCGATCCCATTGGCGCGCGTTATGCCGACATCGTTTTCCCGGCTGCGGGCTGGGGTGAAGACACCTTTACCCGTGCCAATGGTGAACGACGTCTTCGTGTCTATCCCAAGTTCTACGACAGCCCCGGCGAAGCGAAACCCGATTGGTGGATCATTGCGCAACTGTCCAAGAAAATGGGCTACGAGGGCTTTGATTGGCAAAACTCCAACGATGTTATCGAAGAAGGGGCGCGCCATTCACGCGGGTCGCGCAAAGACTTTAACATGGTCTTGGTCGCGGCGCGGCGCGAAGGGAAAACCTTGCATGAAAAGCTAGGTGAATTCGGCACTGCCGGTATTCAAGGCCCGGTACTGATGCACGATGATGGCACGCTCGAAGGCACCAAACGCCTTCATGATACCACCCGAAAATTGCCGGAAACCGGGCCTGCCGGTGCGAATATGTTCAACAAGAAACTGACGCATTTCAATTCGCAAACCGGCAAGTGCAACATCCAAAAAGCGCCGTGGAACCTATTTTCATCCTATTGGGAGTGGCTCAAACCGCGCGAAGAGGATGATGAAATCTGGATCACCTCAGGCCGGATCAACGAGCGGTGGCAATCGGGCTATGATGACCGTCGTCGCCCCTATATTGTCCAGCGTTGGCCGGAAAACTGGATCGAAATTCACCCGGACTTTGCCGAGAAACACGGCATTGAAAGCGGTGATTACGTTCAGGTTTACTCCGACCGTATTCCGGTTCAGAAAGACACCATTGTCGGTGTCGAGGGTGATGATTTCGACTTTGCTAGCCTGATGAAAAATGGCCATATCGAGCTTACCAAGGCTTCGATCACCGCTGTTGCCATCGTCACCCCGGCGGTCAAGTCGAACATGGGCTACATGGATTTCTTGCACACCTCGCAACCCGCCAATGCTTTGGCAGGTCGTGTGGTCGATTGGATCAGCGGCAACTACAACTACAAGATGGGTGTGGGGAACGTGCGGAAAATGGGCGAAAGCCCCTACAAGCACCAATTCCGGTCGATGTCTTTTGCCCGGCGTGACATCGCCTAACTCGACCTAAAATGCCCGGCTGTGATGGTCGGGCATTCCCCGAACTTGAAATTCTCTGAGGTCCAAGATGTTGAAACGCATGGTTTTTGAAACTGATGGCTTTGATCCTGCCCCTACGCTTTTGCACCATCTTGAGACTGGAAATGACGTTATTCGCACCGATGCTGTCCGCGCCATGGCCGGGCTGGTTCCCGGTGATGACCGGGTGCGGCGCGCCTTGTTGGCTGCTTTGCGCGACGATGACCCCGATGTACGCTCCGATGCGATGGATGCGCTGAGCGGTTTTGCCCAACCCGAAGATGCGCCCACAATTCGCGAGAGCCTGATTGGTGATCCGGTCCGAGAAATCAAACTAGCGGCGATTGCTTTGCTGGTGCAATTGCAAGATCGCGACGCGATTCCGGTGTTGCACAAATTGGCGCTTGATCGTTGCGAAGATGAAATCGCCTGGGAAGACGGTCTCGGCTTGTGGGATGAATGGTTGGACATCCAAACCGCCTGCATTCGGGCATTGGGTGATTTGCAAGCCACTGACACTGTGCGTGATATTCTAGCGGCACGGGATGATGAATATGGCCAAAACCTTGACCTTCCGGTCTGTGACGCCCTGTCCCAGATGGGGTCCGACGGGATGGTTTGGCTGCTGAGTATCGCCCAAACCGAAACGGGGCTGGCGCGCAAGCGTGTATTGGAAACGCTGGCCCGCATGGACAGTGATGCCTTGGAACCGCATCTTGATTTCCTGCTCAAGGATGACAATTTTGATGTGCGGAAATTGGCTTTGCCGCACATGCCGGTCGATGACCCAAAGCTTGCTGAACTGGCGTTGAATGATCCGCATCACGAGGTGCGTTTGGCGGCCCTTTTACGCGGCGCGGCGGCATTGCCGGACATCGCTGTGGCCGGGGTGTCAGATACATCACCCGCCGTGCAAGCTGCGGCTCTCGACCATTTGACCACCCCAGTTGATGACACGTTGATGGAGGCGTTGGAACCAAATCTTCAGGCATGGCTTGTGACCGATGACGGGGTGCTGTCCACCGCCGTGGCGCGCAACTGGCTGCGCTTGGGAATGGAGAGCACCGATCCCTTGGAGATGTTGATCCGCAATCCGGCCCGCCCGCTTGGTGCGCGTTTGGCAGCGGTGGATTCGCTTGCTGGACTTGAGGATGTGGCGGCCACCGACCGTCTGATCGCAATGTTGCCCAACCCCGCGCAACAGGTGCGTACCAAGATTTTGACCCATCTGCTCACCCGCGCCGCAACGGGGGACAGCGCGGCGCTGGATGCTCTTTCGGCAGCGGCCGAAGGGCTATTGTTGAGCCAAGACCTTCCCGGTGAGCTGGAAAAAACCGAAGCACTGCGCCTACATGTCACCAAAGACGGCGAGATTGCCGAAGTCTCCAAAGCACCCGAAACGCATGGTAATATGTCGACACTAGAGGCGATCCAAATCAATCGTACCGCCCCCAAAGAACGCAAGGGAAAAGGCAAGAAAACCCGCAAGCGGCAACCCATCGAAGGGCCCGCGGATGTGGCGCATGACCTATCCCGTCAGGCGCTGGGGCTTATCGGGCAATTGTCTGGCGACCAGATCGGCGAGGCGATCCGCGTCATGATGGGCAACGGTCATGACGACCTGCGCCTTGGGGCGTATCGGGCGGTGGAGGCGCGTGCCGCGCAAGGGGTGCTCAGCCAAGAGGATACCGCCCGCATTGCCACCGGGATGATGGATCGCACCCAGATCATTCGCAGCATTGCCGCCCATTTGGCCGGGGGCATTCCTGAACTTCACCAGCAATTATCGGCCCTGATGTCCGATCCGGATGCCTTGGTACGGGTCGCGGCGGTCCCTGCGATTTCAGACCCGGCCGTTCTCTTCGATTGCCTCAACGACCCGGATACACGCGTGCGTCAGGCCGCGTTTGAGCGCCTATTGCAAGGGGGGGAATATGGCAATGCGGCTTTGCTATCGCAACTGATGGCCGTCGAAGCCATTGGTGTCATTGGATATGGTGGCGGGCAATCGGCCTCTTTCTTACGAGAAGTTCTTGCCCGATTGGGTCAAGACGACCTACCTGCAAAAGATGTACATGTCCTGCTGATGTCTTTGGCCTGATCCCAACGATGATCTTCGGCCTATTGTTCGGATGATGCGTGACTCTGGTGACGGCGGTGCCCTTGTCAAATCGGGTGGACGAAACCGGATTGTCATGCAGATTTCAAATCGGGCATTTCGGCTTTACTGGAATGTGCACTTGACTAGAGCGGCAAAGATAGCTGTGCCTTTTTCCGCGTTTGCGCAATGGCTTCAAAGGGTTGGCCAAGCCTCTCTTCGGCAAGCAATACAACTTCGGCTGAGGCCCGCGCATCCTCTCCGGCGTCGTGGTGGCTGAACTCAAGGTCAAGCGCGGTCTTTAAATGGCCAAGCCCATGTCCGCCGTTTCCTTTAAATTCAGGCCAGGCGGTTCGCGCAATCCGCACACTATCGCTCCAACTGAGGTCTGGACTAGGCATTCGATATTGGCGACAGGAGGCGGCAATCGCTTTGCTGTCGAATTTGCTATGCTGGACAAGGTGATAAGGCGTTAGGAAAGGTAATAAAACCGTCCAAATCTGTGGAAATGTCGGGGCTCCGGCGACGGTTTCGGGGTCAATGCCATGCAGTTGGACGTTGAACGCATCAAAGCGTGTTTCAGGGTCAACATAGGTAACATAGCTGTGCACTTGATTGCTATGATCCACACAGGCCAACCCGATCTGACAAATGCTGGCGGCTTGGCCACAGGCGGTTTCGACATCCAAGGCAATGAACCGAAAAGGGCCAGAGGGCAGGGGGGCGATCATGAGCGGGTCTTTCTGTATCTGCGCCTAGCCATATCACAGAGTGGCGAAAAAGCAGCCCGTTGAGTGACCAAAACCACAACAGCACAGCTCAGATCAAAACCCCGTTGCGCACGCGGCGTTTTGACACTTGACCTTCCTGTCACTGGAAGCCCTACCTTCCAGTCAAAGGAAGCCCATATTCGGGCTATAGTCCAAGGTGCATCATGACCAAATCACTCACAATCACCCTGCCGGTGTCCGGCATGTCCTGCGCCTCATGTGCGGGTCGGGTCGAACGCGTCTTGTCGACGTCTGACGGCGTGACCACCGCCTCGGTCAACCTTGCCTCTCAAAACGT
This sequence comes from Pelagimonas sp., assembly GCF_058892305.1. NCBI lineage: Bacteria > Pseudomonadati > Pseudomonadota > Alphaproteobacteria > Rhodobacterales > Roseobacteraceae > Pelagimonas > Pelagimonas sp. Next base: position 34,537 of record NZ_JBZXVN010000048.1, on the reverse strand, counting down.
GTATGTGACGTATCAGGCCCCTGCGGACCTTGCGGCCTTGACCAAAACGCTGGACACCGCCGGATACCCCGTCCGTTTGCCCGAAACCACTCTGGCGATTTCGTCCATGTCCTGCGCCTCATGCTCGGGGCGGGTGGCGCGCGGGCTCAGCTCGGCACCGGGCGTGGTGGATGCGCATGTTAATCTGGCGACGGAAACCGCGACGGTGCGTTTTGTTCCCGGTGCAACAAGTCCAACAGAACTGGCCAAACAGGTCACTGACATGGGCTACCCGGCAGAGGTCAAATCCGATGAGATGCCCGATGTTAGCGACGGTGCTAAAGACGGCATCGCGCGGTTGGCGCAGCTCACACTGATCGCGGCGCTTTTGGCCTTGCCGGTCTTTGTGATCGAAATGGGCGGCCACATGGTTCCGGCGATGCATCACTGGATCAATCAAACCATCGGTGCGCAAACCAGCCGTTTGATCCAGTTTGCCTTAACAAGCGCCGTTCTCTTTGGCCCCGGTTTGGGCTTTTACCGCACCGGTCTTCCGCAATTGCTCAAAGGAACGCCCGACATGAATTCCCTGGTCGCGCTGGGAACGGCGGCGGCCTATGGGTTTTCTGTGCTGGCAACCTTCGCGCCGGGTCTTCTCCCGGCGGGGGCCAATCATGTCTATTTCGAAGCGGCTGCCGTGATTGTGGTTTTGATCCTATTGGGCCGGTGGCTCGAAGCCCGCGCCAAGGGGCGCACTGGCGCGGCGATCCGCAAACTTATCGGCTTGCGGGCGAAAACGGCGCGGGTATCGCGCGGTGCCACCGTTATTGAATTGCCAATCGACGAGATTGTCGTTGGCGACGAAATCCACACCCGTCCGGGCGAAAAAATTGCCACCGATGGCAGGGTTTTGAACGGTGCCTCCTTTGTCGATGAAAGCATGATCAGCGGCGAAGCCATCCCGGTTGAAAAGACCGCTGGTGACAAACTTGTCGGCGGAACAATCAACGGCACGGGTGCGTTGGTTTTTGAGGCCACCGAGGTCGGCAAGGACACCATGCTGGCGCAGATCATATCCATGGTCGAACAGGCGCAGGGGACCAAGCTTCCGATTCAGGGCGCGGTGGATCGCATCACCATGTGGTTTGTACCAGCGGTCATGGCGGCGGCGGTTGCAACCGTTTTGGTGTGGCTCGTTTTCGGCCCATCCCCGGCGCTAAGCCACGCTCTGGTTGCCGGGGTTGCGGTTTTGATCATCGCCTGCCCCTGCGCCATGGGTCTGGCAACGCCAACCTCGATCATGGTCGGAACCGGGCGTGCCGCCGAAATGGGGGTGTTGTTTCGCAAAGGCGATGCGCTGCAATCCTTGCAAGAGGTGACAACCGTGGCTTTTGACAAGACCGGTACCCTGACCGCAGGCCGACCCGAACTTGTCCAAATCACGCCTGCGCCGGGGTTTGACGCCGAACGTGTCTTGGCGTTGACGGCCTCGGTCGAAACACTGTCCGAACATCCCATCGCCGGGGCAATCACCCGCGCCGCTCATGCGCAATCTCTGCCCATGTTCGAGGTGTCCGAGTTTATCTCAGAGACTGGATACGGCGTGTCTGCTCGCGTTGATGGCCATCATGTTTTAATCGGGGCGGATCGGTTTTTGCAAAACAAAGGCATAGAGTTGGGCGCGCTTCGGGATGAGGCAACCACGCTTGGCCAGCAAGGGCAAAGCCCGCTTTTCGCGGCCGTTGATGGTGCGGTCGCCGCTCTTTTTGCTGTGGCTGACCCAATCAAACCAAGCACACCGCAGGCGATCCAAACCTTGCAAGCTTTGGGGCTTCGCGTCGCGATGATCACCGGTGACAATCAGGGGACTGCCGATGCGATCGCCGCCGATCTTGGGATTGACACCGTGGTGGCCGAGGTGCGGCCGGATGGTAAAATTGAGGCGCTTAACGGGCTGCGCAAACACGGTAAATTGGCCTTTGTCGGGGATGGCATCAATGATGCCCCGGCCTTGGCCAGTGCGGACATCGGCATAGCTATCGGCACCGGCACCGACATCGCGATCGAGGCCGCTGATGTGGTTTTGATCTCGGGTGATCTGTCGGGGGTGGTCAATGCCTTTGATCTGTCGGCGCGGGTCATGCGCAACATCCGGCAAAACCTGTTCTGGGCCTTTGGATACAACACCGTGTTGATCCCCGTGGCCGCCGGGGCGTTGTACCCGGCCTTTGGGCTTATGTTGTCGCCGGTCTTGGCGGCTGGGGCGATGGCGCTTAGCTCGGTCTTTGTGCTGTCCAACGCTCTGCGCCTGCGCTGGGTTCCCTCCGCGACATCGGATCGCAGCGTTCCCAAAGGTGAACTGACCCCTTTGCCGCCCACGGGTGGTGCCAAGACGGAGGCGCAGGTATGACGCTAACAATCGGAGAGGTCGCCAAGCGCATTGGCCTGCCCGCCAAAACCATTCGCTACTACGAAGACATCGGCTTGGTTGATCCGCTGCGAGATAGCAATGGCTACCGGGTGTTTCGCGATAGCGATTTGCACAAGCTGACCTTTCTGGGTCGGGCGCGGGCCTTGGGCTTCACGATTAGCGATTGCCGCACGCTTCTGGCGCTATACGAAGACGAAACCCGCGCCAGTGCAGATGTCAAAGCGGTTGCTCAAAAACATTTGGACGAGATCGAGGCCAAGATCACCGACCTGCAAGCCATGCACGCCACCCTAAGTCATTTGGCAAAAGAATGCTCAGGCGATGGCCGCCCCGATTGCCCAATTTTGAACGGGTTAAGCGGCGATTGATCCCTACAAAGGGCGCTGTTTTGAACGGTCTTGGTTCGCGACAAGGTGACAAAGGCGTGGTTGCTCGGCCCGATGGCGTAACAGAGAAAGACCGCTCATTCCGCCAATGCCGATTGTAGGAGCGCCCGTAATACTGCCCGTTGTGGGGCGGACAACCCACTCAATAAACGTATTTCGACTTGCGTCACAAGGGTTTGCCCTTCGCGTAGCCGTTCCTCCCCTTTTGGGAGCAAGTACAATGCCTTGCTGCGCCGATCCGCGGGCATATCACGCCGCTCGATCAACCCATGGGCAACCATACGATCCACCATCCGACCGAAGGTGCTAACGTCAAAGCCCAAACGCGCTGCACAGGCCTTTTGACTATGTCCCGGTTCCACCGAAATTCGGATAAGGGTCGAGAATTCTCTGAGCGGCAAGTCAATATCACATAACGCGGCACCTGTTTCACTTTCGAACCGACGGGCCAAATGATGGAGCAGGCTTCCCATCGGGAGTTGGGCCTTGGATGCGGCTTTGGCCATTGTTTTGAACCCTCTGCATTTTCGCACGCTTTTGGCGCAAACATGATCAATTGATATAATATCACTTGATACTAACTTGGAGCGGAGACAAGATCAATAAAAGGGGCAGACGCGCCTCGGGAGAAATCACATGTTTCAGATTAGATATGCCAATGACCGGGGGCATGCCGATTTTGGCTGGCTCAAAAGCCGTCACAGCTTTTCCTTTGGTCAATACTATGACCGAAATCACATGGGGTTTGGCCCATTGCGCGTGATAAACGACGACCGGGTTGCCGCCGCGCGTGGCTTTGACACGCATCCACATGACAATATGGAAATCCTCACCTGGGTTGTGTCCGGCGCGCTGGAGCATCGCGATTCAATGGGGGAAAGTTCGATCATTCGCCCCGGTGATTTGCAACGGATGAGCGCCGGAACCGGGGTCACCCATAGCGAATTTAACGCATCTCAGACCGATCCGGTGCATTTCTTGCAAATCTGGATTTCGCCCGAGGCACAAGGTCTAAAACCTAGCTATGAACAGCGTCATTTTGATGATCTCGACGGGCAATTGCGCCTCATCGCGGCGCGGAATGGGCGGGACGGCGCTTTGACGGTCCATCGAGATGTTGACCTCTATGCCGGTCAACTCGGCGCTGGGCAAAACGTACAGCTACCGCTGCGCGATGGGCGGGGCATGTGGCTTCAGATGATCTCGGGCAAGGTGACCGCCCATGGTCAGAATTTAACGACAGGCGACGGGCTGGCATTAATACAAGAGCCGGAGTTGACCCTATCCGCCGATGAGGACGCGGCCTTCCTCCTCTTTGACCTCGCCGCGTAGGAGACGACACATGAGCTGGAACCCCGCAATTGAACCCCATCACCCCGATGCTGGTCAGGTGGACGACATCGAAACCCTCATCATTCCCCGTGCGCGTGACTTGGGCGGGTTTGAGGTCCGTCGTGCGCTGCCTTCGGCCCGTCGTCAAATGGTTGGCCCCTTTATCTTTTTTGATCAAATGGGCCCCGCCGAATTCATCACCGAGGGCGGTATCGACGTGCGCCCGCACCCCCATATCGGCATTTCGACGGTTACCTATCTTTACCAAGGTGAGTTCGAACATCGCGACAGCACCGGCGCGCATCAGATGATCTATCCCGGCGAGGTCAATCTGATGACGGCGGGGCGCGGCGTCACCCATTCGGAACGCACAAGTGCCGCCACCCGCAACACCCGCCATTCGCTGTTTGGCATTCAAACTTGGATCGCTCTTCCCGATGAACACGAAGACACCGACGCGGCGTTTGAACACCATGGAAAAGACGCGCTGCCCTTTCTGGAAGGGGAGGGCAAAGAGGTGCGTTTGATCCTTGGCAATGCGTGGGGTGAAAAGGCCCCCGCGCGCAGCTATTCCGAGATGTTTTATGCCGATGCAACGCTGTTGCCCGGCGCGAAACTTCCGCTTCCGGAGGATCACGAAGATCGCGGGATTTACGTGACCCAAGGGGCCATTTCCGTGGCGGGGCAACGGTTTGAGGCCGGGCAAATGATGGTTTTTCGCCCCGGTGACGCCATCACGGTCACCGCCGGAGATCAGGGCGCGCGGCTCATGCTGCTTGGCGGTGCGACGCTCAATGGCCCGCGCCACATTTGGTGGAATTTCGTTGCCTCAAGTCAAGAGCGCATCGAAGAGGCAAAACAGGCGTGGGCCAAGGGGGATTGGCAAGACAGCCGCTTTCACCTGCCCCCCGGCGATGATCAAGAGTTCATCCCGCTGCCCTAAAGTCTGGAAAGCCTGTCTTGTTTTCCGGGCATTGGCTCCATAGCGTTGAAAGGGCGGGGTTGTCCCGCCCTTTTGCGTCGAGGCACAAAGTGACCCAAATCCCTGCCGCCCCCACGTTGGGCCATCACATGTTGGTCGATTTCTGGGGGGCCAATTATCTCCAAGATCCCGCGCCGGTCCAAACCGTTCTTCATCGCGCCGCCACGGCTGCGGGGGCGGTGGTGCTTGACATCAATCTTCATGATTTTGGCGATCGGGCCGGGTTTACCGGCGTTGCGCTTTTGGCGGAATCCCATATTTCAATCCACACATGGCCCGAACACGGTTTTGCCGCCATCGACATTTTCATGTGTGGCGACTGTGATCCCGAGGCCAGCCTTGCGGTTCTGCGCAGCTATTTCGCCCCAACCTCGGAAAACGTCCAATCCTGCCACCGTGGCCAAATGCGCCCCGCGCCCCAAAAATATCCCGCCTAAATCACAACCACAGGCCCCACAGCTTCTTCTTTCCCCAAAATTTCCGGGGTAAATTGCCGCTTGCGGCAAGAGGGCTAGCCCCTCCCGCATCAACCTATCTCTGCTCTAGGGAACTCTCCCAGTTGCGCAGGAAACTGGCGCGCTTTAGTTGATCCAAAAACACCAAAAGCCCCGGTCCAAACCGAATGGGACGCAGCGCAGTGTTGGATTGAAACGAGGCACTGTCGATGGCGGGCAACCCGGTGGCCGCGATCAGATCAGGGCGCTGGTTGTAGCTGAGCAGGAAATCTATCATCGCCCGTGCGCCGTCGTGGTTTTGAACCGTTGCCGGGATCAAAGCCGTGCGCGACATGACATTGGTGAAATCGCTCATTTCCACAATGTGGAACCCCGGCATATCGACCGCCTGAGCCTCCGCATAGCTCCCCAGCACGTTATACGCCAAGGCGAGCCGCCCCTCGGCCACATCGCGGATCATGTCGCTCGAACAACAATAAAGCCGTGCATTCAAACGCCCCATCACTTCCATCAGACGCCAAAACGCCTCGGAATTGCGGCTGTCTTGGGTGGCCATCAAGTATCCAAACCCGGATCGACGTACATCATAGGTGCCGATTTTGCCATCAAACCGCTCTGGGCTGCCTCGCAGCATCGCAATAAGGTCGTCGCGGTTGCGTGGGGCCTCGCCTTTGCCAAAAAACGCGTCCGACACCACCAAAACAGCCGGCTCTTGGGTAAAGGCAAACAGCTGATCGCGCCATGTCGCCCAATCCGGAAGGTCAAGAACCGTCGGTTTGTAAGGCACCGCATAGCCGTCATTGGCCAGCTTGGTTTGCAAATCCATCGCCGATGAAATTGCCACGTCAAACCCCGCGCCCTCTTCATAGATTGCTTGCATCACATCCGATGTTCCAGTGACGGTATAATCAATGCTGACACCCGGATAGGCGGTTTGAAAGGCCTGTAACACCGGCTCAAACACCGCTAAATCCGCGGTGGAAATCACCCGCAAAACCGATGTTTCAGGCTCCGCATGATAAAACCGTTGATCCTCGATTTCAAAGGCCTGAACCGCGGTGGCAATCAGGGCCGCGGTTAGAAAACCAATGATACGCATGCGCCGCCTCCTTCTTGGTTTTCCGCAATCTCAAGCCGTCCGCCATGCACCCTCGCCACCTCATCGGCGATGGTCAACCCAAGGCCGGAACCGACCACATCGCCAACATTGCCGCCGCGTGTGTAGCGCTTGGTGATGTGCTCTGGATCGGCCCCGCCAAAGCCGCGCCCCTGATCCCGGATCGTCAGGCGAATGTCATCGCTTTGGGTCAGTTCAACCGAAATGTCGCTTTCGATCGGTGAATATTTGATCGCATTATCAAGGATGTTCTGCATCGCGGCCTGTAACAAAATCCCGTCGCCCTGCAGTGTGACAGGCACATCAGGCACGTCGCGCGTCACCGAAATATCCTTAAGGTCCGCGGTCGGCCCCAAACGGTCACAGGTTTCGGTGACCAGCGCGCACAGGTCTAAAACATCGCGCGCCAGACTATCGGCGCGAAAAGTCACCATCGCGTGGTCAAGCATCTGCCCCGCCGAGCGCGAGCTTTCGTCGATGGCGCGGATCATCTCGCGGATCGCTTGTTTGTGCTCTGGTTTGTTAAGCTTTCGGTGCGTGATTTCCGCCTGTGCGCGCACCGTGGCCAGTGGCGTGCGCACCCGGTGCGCGGCTTCGGTGATGAAATCTTCGGTCCGTGAAAGCGACGCGCGCAACCGCCCCATGAATGAATTCAACGCTTCGACCAATGGCACCAATTCTTCGGGGGTTTGTGCCCGCACCGGGCGCAAATCACCCGGGCCGCGCCGGGTCATCGACCCGGTCATCCGGCTGATCGGGGCAAGGGCGGAATTGGCGGCCCAAAGGCTAAGTGCCGTTGCTAAAAGCAAAAATACAATGCCAACGCCTGTTGCGGTTAAGGTGATTTGCCGTGAAATCGCCTCAAGCCCAAGCCGAGTTTGTGCCACCGTGATGACGGCTGTTGTGGCATTCGCGGCGGGGCCAACGCGGCGCGACACCGAAACCAATCGGACCGTCTCACCGCGATAGGTCAGTGTCGTCAGCACCCGCGCACCCAGCATCGGCACCAAATCAGGAAGGGGCAAATCCTCATACCCGGTGAGGGTCTCAGCGGCGACGCTGACCCGATAAAACACCCGATCTTGGTTAATGGTGCCGAGCATCGACAGCGCCGAATAAGGAAGATCCAACGTCACTCCCTCTCCCTCGCTGCGCAGGCTGTCGGCGATGGCGGTGGCTGAGGCGGTCAAAATATCGTCCTGCGTGCCCTCGGCGGCGCGTTCCGCCACGCCGCGCACCACCAAAATGAACACCAGCGACAAAATCGCCGCCACTCCGGCAAGCTGGAAAAACAACCGTCTGCGGATCGAACCGTGCGCCGTCACGCGGGCACCATCCGATACCCCAATCCGCGCACGGTTTCGATTCTCGTTCCCGATCCTTCAAGCCGTTTACGCAGCCGTCCGACATAGACCTCGATCGCGTTTTCAGAGGCCTCATCCGAGAGCGAAAACAGCCGATCCATCAGGTGCGATTTGGCAAAAACCTGTCCGGGGGCGTTGAAAAACACCTCGAGCAACCGCAACTCTCGGTTGCGTAGGGCAATCACCTTGGTGCCGAATCGCAACTCGGCACTGGCCGAATCAAGCACCGTCCCTTCAAAGGTCTTTTGGTTGTCAGCGGCCCCGCCCTGACGTCGCAAAACCGCCCGGCACCGCGCCTCAAGCTCGGAGAAATCGAAGGGTTTGGTGATATAATCATCCGCCCCAAGGTCGAGCAATCCAACCCGATCCGACACCGCAGAGCGCGCCGTGACTACGATCACCGGCACCCGTTCCTTGGCCTGACGGTGGCGTTCTAAAAACGTGCGCCCATCGCCATCTGGCAACATAATATCCAGCAATATCAAATCAAAAGACGCCACCGCCATCAAATCATCCGCCGCCTCAAGCGTGTCAGCATGATCCACCGCATGACCGTCTAGCTGCAAACGCTCGACGATGTTGGCCGCCAGCTGCATGTTGTCTTCGATCAGCAGAAATCGCATTTGGGGGCCTTTTTCGTCGTGATCTGAGAATATGACAGGTTGATGTCAGGTTCACAGGATTTCTTCAAAGCATGGGCGGTGAAAACCGCCATGTCAAACGGGAGGAAACCATGACAAAACGTCTTTTTAAGGCGCTGATGACCAGTGCGGTCCTGACAGCAACTGCAACCACAGCTTTTGCAGCTGAGTGCATCGCGCCTGCTAACCCCGGCGGTGGCTGGGATTTCACATGCCGTCAAATCGGCAAAATCATGCATGACATCGGTGCCGTCGACAAACCTGTTCAGGTCACCAATATGGCCGGTGCCGGTGGTGGTCTTGCCTTCAACCATGTTGTGTCTGAGCGTGCCGATGATGCCGATCTGATCGTGGCTGCCTCTTCCGCGACCTCGACCCGTCTGGCCCAAAACGCCTATGCTGGCATGACCGCCGATCAGGTGCGTTTTGTGGGTGCCATTGGTGCCGATCCCGGCGTGATCGTTGTGGCTGCCGATAGCCCCTACCAGTCGCTGACCGATCTGGTTGACGCGATCAAAGCCGAGCCGGGCAAAATCGCCTTTGCCGGTGGTTCCGCCGTTGGTGGCTTTGACCACATCAAACCTTTGATGGTTCTCCAGCGCGCTGGCGTGACCGACGTCAAAGCGATCAAATACATCGGTGTTGACGGTGGCGCGGATGCGATCACCCAAACCGTGGGTGGTTTCACCGCGGCAATGACTGGCGATATGTCTGAAATCGTTGGCTTCCTCAAATCCGGTGACGTGCGCGCCATCGCGGTTCTGACCGAAGAGCGTGTGCCCGGTTTCGAAGATATCCCAACCGCCAAAGAGCAAGGTTTGGACGTTGTCGCCGTGAACTGGCGTGGTCTCTATGTGCCAAAAGACATCTCGGATGATGACTTCAATATGTGGGCCGAGCGTCTGCAAAAAGTGGCCGATTCCGCCGAGTGGCAAGAAGCCATGGCCGCCAATGGCCTTGCGCCCTTCACCAAAGTTGGTGGGGATTTCCAATCTTACGTTGACGGTGTTGTCGAAGAAATTCGCACCCTGTCCAAAGAGATCGGGGTGATCCAGTAATGGCCTCTGACCGCATCTTCGGAGCGGTCGTGACACTGATTGCACTGGCGTATATCGCCAGTGCAACACAGATCCAGACCAGCTTCATGGCCGACCCGGTTGGCCCGAAAACCTTTCCGATCCTCGTGGGCGCAGTGGCCGCCATTTGCGGGATCATCATGTGCCTCAAACCTGACGAAGACCCAGAATGGCCAGAACTGGCAACGCTCGGATCGCTTTTGATCGCCGTTGTTGTGTTGATTGGCTATGCCTATGCGCTCAAACCTTTGGGGTTTATCCTTCCGACCGCGGTGACCGCCGCGATCCTGAGTTATCAGATCAACCCGCGCCCGGCTCATGCCGCGATGGCCGGGGTTGGCCTTTCGCTAGGCCTGTTCGTGATCTTCAAATTCGCACTTGGTCTTAGTCTGTTTGGCTTGCCCAAGTTCGTGACTGGCTAGGGGCCAAAACCATGGAATTGCTATCTAATCTGGCGATCGGTTTCGACATCGCCCTGTCTCCCTTTACCCTGATGTTGGCCGTTTTCGGCTGTTTCATCGGCACAATTATCGGCGCGTTGCCGGGCCTTGGCCCCTCTAACGGCGTCGCCATTCTGATCCCGCTGACCTTTTCGATGGGGCTTGATGCCACCTCGGCCCTCGTCCTCATGACGGCTGTTTATTACGGCGCGATGTATGGCGGGCGGATCAGCTCGATCTTGCTCAACATCCCCGGTGATGAACCGGCGCTGATGACCACGCTGGATGGCTATCCAATGGCCAAACAAGGCCGCGCCGGTGATGCGCTGGTGATCTCGGGTGTGGCGTCTTTTGTCGGTGCCTTTCTGTCGACCATCGGCTTGATGCTTCTGGCGCCGATCTTGGCGGGCATCGCCTTTCTCTTTGGGCCTGCTGAATATTTCGCGCTCTACTTACTGGCCTTTGCCACGCTGGGCGGCATCGGATCGAACAACCAAGCCAAGGCGGCGATTGCCTCTTGTATCGGTCTTGGCATTGCGATGATCGGCGTTGACAACAACTCCGGCATGCCGCGTCTGACCGGGGGCAATCTGCACCTGTATGACGGCATCGACTTCCTTGTTGCCATCGTCGGATTGTTCGCCATCGCCGAAGTCTTCTTCTTCATCGAAAGCCACGGCAAGAACACCTCAATCGGTGTGAAGCTTGAAAAAGTCACCATTCCGGTCAAGGACATCATCGGCTCCTCTGTCACTATGGTCCGCGCCTCGGTTGTCGGTTTTGTCGCCGGTGTTTTGCCGGGGGCAGGGGCCTCGCTTGGCTCTTTCCTCGCCTATATGTCCGAGAAATCCATCGCCGGTGAAAAGGGTGGTTTCGGCACTGGGGTCGCCAAAGGCGTCGCCGCGCCCGAGGCCGGGAATAACGCCGCCGCCGGTGGCGCGCTGGTGCCGATGTTGACGCTGGGTGTGCCCGGCTCTGGCACCACGGCCGTTCTGCTTGCGCTGTTGATGACGCTCAATATCACGCCGGGGCCGACCCTGTTCACCGACCGTCCCGAAGTCGTTTGGGGCCTCATCGCCTCGCTCCTGATCGCGAACTTTGTGCTGCTGTTGATGAACGTGCCGATGGTCAAAATCTTCGTCAAAATCCTGATGGTTCCGCCATGGGTCTTGCTTCCGGGGGTCACAATGGTGTCCTTCGTCGGCATCTACTCTCTCTCAGGAAGCTACTTTGACTTGGTGTTGATGGTCGCCTTTGGCTTGCTCGGCTGGATACTGCGCAAACTCGACGTGCCCACCGTGCCGATCATCCTTGGCATCCTGCTCGGCGGCAACATGGAAGACGCCCTGCGCCGCGCCATGGTTCTGTCGGACGGGGATTGGACCTATCTGTTCAGCTCTGGCATCTCAATCGGGTTGTGGACTGTTGCTGTGCTTGGCTTTGTTGCGCCAATGTTCCTGCGCCGTTTCCTCACCAAACCACAAAGGGTCTCTGACTGATGGTCAAAGTTCTCATCCCCTCTGGGGCGCTTGGCCTAGGCTATGACCGCGCGGCACTGTCGCGCGGGATTGCTGCCAAACCTGACATCATCGCCATTGATGGGGGGTCCACGGATAGTGGGCCCCATTACCTAGGTACGGGCACCTCGAAATATTCGCGCAATTCGACCCGCGCCGAATGGGCCGAATTGATGGAGGCCCGCGCCCAAGCCGGTGTGCCACTTATCATCGGCACCGCTGGCACCTGCGGGGCGGATTCAGCCGTCGATTGGCTCGTCGACATCACCCGTGAAATCGCCGCCGACCGGGGTGAAAAGCTCAACCTCGCCGTGCTCAAAAGCGGCCAATCCGCCGACATGTTGGTCGAGGCGCTCGAAAAGGGCCGCATCTCCGATCTCCCTGCTGCGCCAGAGATCAGCGCCGACATCCTGCGCAACTGCACCAATATTGTCGCCCTCGCCGGGGCTGAACAGATCCAAGCGGCGCTCGACACCGGGGCCGATATTGTCATCGCCGGGCGCACCACCGACACCGCAATCATCTCGGCGCTCCCACTTGCGCGCGGCTGTCACGCCGGGGGCGCATGGCATGGGGCCAAGATCGGCGAATGTGGGGCGCTGGCCACCACCAGCCCGAATTCCGGCACCATCCTGATCGACTTTGACGCCGACGGTTTTACCATGACACCCATGGGCGACGAGGCCCGCGCCACGCCGCACACGGTCTCAGCCCACATGCTCTACGAAAACTCTGACCCCTATATATTGTACGAACCCGGCGGGCATCTGGATGTGCGCGGTGCCACCTATACCGCCCTTGATGATCGCTCTGTGCGCGTCACCGGAAGCACATGGGTCCCCTCTGACACCTATACTGTCAAACTCGAAGGGGCCCGTCAGGCCGGTTTCCAAACTGTCTCGCTCGCCCTTGTCCGTGATGCCCGCTATGTTGAACACATCAACGCTTGGTGTGACGATATCGTCGACAAATGCACCGCCAAAGCGCATGCTCGTGTCGGCGGCGAGTTCAACATCGAATTGCGGGTGATCGGCCAAAACGCCACGCTCGGCGCGCTCGACACCCACGCGGTCAATGGCACCGAATTGGGCGTCATGGGCATTGTCACCGCCGAAACCGAGACGCTCAGCCGCGAAGTTGCCAAGATGCTCAACCCCTATCTCTTGCACCATCCGCTGACCGAACAAGAGGAAATGCCAACCTTCGCTTTTCCCTTTTCACCGCCCGAAATGCCGCGCGGGGCGATCCACGAATTCTGTCTCAACCACGTGCTTGAACTCGACGATCCGATGCAAGCTTTCCGCCTGACAATCGAGGAGATCGGCGCATGACCCGGCTTGCTGACATCGTTCCCAAAATCCGCTCCAAGAACGCGGGACCCTTTTGGCTGACCATCGACATCTTCTGCGGTAGCGCTAACGTGTTTGATCACGTCAGCGCTGCAATTCGTAGCGAAAAGGTTGCCGAACTGTTTCAAATGCAACAGGACCAGTTGAAACGTTTTGACATCTCTGACCTTCATGTCGTCAAATTCAGTCTGCCGCGCCCTCAGGTGCAAGGGGTTCAGGCTGACCGTGATATGCATGGGGCGTCGTTTGCTAACCTATTGGCCGAATTGGACATCTGACACAAAGTCGTTAGACCGTCATTTTGACAAAACTACCAGACTAACATATCAGTTCCCCTGCGCTTACTTCTGCGACAGGACTGTCCCGCCATGCCATTGAACGACCCCGACCGTCTTTTCCCTTATGACGATGTGTTGCGCGGGCTTGCCCGCATGATCTACGGATCGATAAAAGATTTGCCGATCCTAAGCCCACACGGCCACTGCGATCCGCGTTGGTTTGCTGAGAACAAACGTTTTCCCAACCCGGCTGAACTCTTTGTGACGCCCGATCACTATGTGTTTCGGATGTTGGTGTCCCAGGGCGTTTCAATGGATGATCTGGGCATTCCGCGCATTGATGGTGGGGCCATTGAACAGGACCCTCGCAAGGTTTGGCGACTCTTTGCCAAGCATATTAACCTGTTTCGCGGCACCCCGTCGGGGATATGGCTCAACCATTCCTTTGAACATGTCTTTGGCTTTCTCGAACCGCTGACCGCCGACAATGCCGATGAATATTACGATCACATCGACAGCACCTTGGCGATGGATCAATTCCGCCCGCGTGCGATGTTTGACCGGTTCAATATCGACTGCCTCGCCACCACCGAAGGGGCGTTGGACGACCTGCGGTGGCACAAGCACATCATCGCAAGCGATTGGTCGGGGCGGGTGATCACCACCTATCGCCCGGACGCGGTTGTTGATCCTGAGTTCGAAGGGTTCGCCGCCAATATCGACGCCTTCGGGGCCTTGACCGACGAAGACATTGCCACTTGGGCGGGGTATCTCAACGCGCACCGTATCCGCCGCGCCTACTTCCGCGATCATGGGGCCACCGCCACCGATCACGGCCACCCAACCGCTCGGACCGAAGACCTTCCCCAAGATGAAGCCGCCGCGCTTTATGCGAAAATTCTCACCGGCGACTTCACCGCCGACGAGGCCGATGCCTTTCGTGGCCAGATGCTCACCGAAATGGCGCGGATGAGCGTTGAAGACGGCATGACCATGCAGATTCACGCCGGCTCAACCCGCAACCATAGCGCGCAGGTGTTTGCCAGCCATGGCCGCGACAAAGGGTTTGATATTCCGCGTCGCTGTGATTTCGTTGATGCGCTGAAACCGATGCTTGATGCGGTTGGGATGGAACCTGATCTCACCATCCTGTTGTTTACGCTGGATGAAACCACCTATGGCCGCGAACTTGCCCCGCTTGCCGGGGCTTATCCGGCGCTTAAACTCGGCCCGGCTTGGTGGTTCTTTGATAGCGCCGAAGGCATTCGCCGTTATCGGGAAATCACCACCGAAACCTGTGGGTTTTACAACACCGCTGGGTTCAACGACGACACCCGCGCCTTTTGTTCGATTCCGGCGCGCCATGATGTATCGCGCCGCGTAGATGCCAGCTATCTGGCGGAACTGGTCGCCACTGGTCGTTTGACCGAGGAAGAGGCGCTTGATCTGGCGCGTCTGCTGACAACTGATCTGGTCAAATCGGCTTACAAACTCTGACGGTCCGCGGCACGGCCGCCGACTGACCCGCCTAACGACGGTGCGAAAGCTGGGGGGATATGGGGACGGGGCGTTTTCCCCGGTGTTTTCCCCGGTGTTTTTCGGGCGCTCACAACGATTAAGCCCGCCGATGCCACAACCGCCCTTGGGGACGCTTGAGGTGTTTTGAGGTGTTGATCGGCCTGGCAAATGCCGTCGCGGTGATCGAAATGCGTCTCTGTGACGGTACAGCCACGTTTTCAAACGGCTGTCTTGGCAATCTGTGCGTGTCTAGTTAATCAGGTACCACAAAACGCTTCCCCAAAAGCCACTTGCAAACAAGGTTCCAAAAGGCACCCACCAACCGTATGGCAACTCTTGTGTGTTGCCCGATGACGCTTTGGAGCCGCCGGAAAACGGCGCGTACAGGGTTATCGCAGTGTTGAAAAGGCTGTTTTGCACGGTGTCCCCCTATGATTGCTTTTAAAGGTTAGCAACCATAGGGTGAATTTTGTGTTAACATCAAATCATGAATTGGTCATCACCTGATGCCAGTTGGCGTCAATTCATTAACGCCCCATCCAGCCGCCATCGACCACCAGAATCTCACCATTCACATAGTCCGATGCCTTTGAGGCGAGGAAGACAGCCGGGCCGCCAAAGTCCTCGGGAGTGCCCCAACGCCCTTGGGGAATACGCCCCAAAATCGCCTCGGACCGCTCCGGATCATCTTGCAATGCTTGGGTATTATCGGTGGCGATATAGCCCGGAGCGATGGCGTTCACGTTCACGCCTTTACCGGCCCATTCATTGGCCAATGCTTTGGTCAACTGGCCAATGCCGCCCTTAGAGGCTGCATAACCCGGCACGGTGATCCCGCCTTGAAAGGTTAACAGTGAGGCGGTGAAAATGATCTTGCCGTGTCCACGCTCAACCATGCCGCGGCCAATTTCGCGACTCAGCACAAATTGCGCCGACAGGTTGACCTCAATCACCTCGTCCCACCATTCATCGGGATGCTCAGCCGCCGGTTTGCGTTTGATCGTCCCGGCGTTGTTCACCAAAATATCCGCCGCGACGCCATCTGCTTCCAGTTGAGCCGCCAAACCGCGCACCGCAGCCCGATCACTAAAATCGCATTGATAGGATTTGAACGACCGGCCCATCGCCGTCACGGCCTGTTCCACCTCGGAACCTGGCTGCAACGAGGCCGAGACCCCAACAATATCCGCCCCAGCAGCGGCCAAAGCTTCGGCCATGCCACGGCCAATGCCGCGCTTTGCTCCGGTGACAACTGCGGTCTGGCCGCTTAGATCAAACATCTGGCTCATACGTCTTTTCCTACTTTGATCAGGCTTTTCATCGCCGTTGGGCTGCGATCGAGCGCTTCGAACGCGGTTTGGATGTCGTCCAACGGCGCAACATCGGTGATAAAGGTTTCGGCATCGACGCCGCCCGAGGCGATGATCGCAATCGCCTTTTCATAATCTTCGGGTTCGTAGACCCGCACGCCAACCAGTTTCAGTTCGCGCCAGAAGAATTGGAACATATCCACGGTCGGCTTTTGGGCGTGGATCGCCACCATGACAATGCGTCCGCGCGTTGCTGCCACGGTGGTCATCGCATCCACACCCGGCTGGCTTCCGGACACTTCAAACACCACCTCGGCGCCTTTGCCGCCGGTGCGGGCGTTCACAAACGCGACAAGATCGGTTTCGGCCGGGTTCACCGTGTCAAAACCCATCTTTTGCGCAATGGCGAGACGGTTTGGATTGACCTCAGAGATCAACACCTTGCCCCCGGCGTCGCGCGCCACCATGGCGACCAAAACGCCAATCGGGCCGCCGCCAATGACAACAACGTCTTCGCCTTCGGTCAAATCCGATAGGCGCACATCATGACAGGCCACCGCCACCGGTTCGATCAGCGCGGCGTGATCCAGACGCATGTCATCGGGCAGGCCGTGCACCGTATGCGCCGGCACAACCCAGATTTCCTGCATCGCGCCATCTGTATCAATGCCAAGGAATTTCAGCTTGTGACAGATATGGGTGTGACCGGCCTCGCAGGCGGGGCAGTCGCCGCAATGATCTAGCGGACGCACCACAACCTTTTGACCAAGGTCAAATCCGTCGACACCTTCGCCAACCGCTTCGACGACGCCAGACATCTCGTGGCCGATGATCCGGCTTTCACCGACGCGGGCGTCCATATTGCCGTGATAGATATGCATATCGGTGCCGCAGATGCCGCAATAGGCGATGCGGATTGCAACTTCGCCGTCCCCCGGCAGGGGCGAGGGCGCAGGTTCAACCACAAAGCTTTTGTTGCGGCGGTAATAGGCGGCGGTGATTTGGTTGCTCATGCGTGATGCTCCTGATGGGCGGCGTTCAGTTTGTCCCAGTCAAACGTGACCCCAATACCGGGGACGTTGGGGGCGACGGCCAGATGGTTTTCCACCACCAGCGGCCGGGTTGTGTATTGGTCAATCGGAAAACTATGCACCTCGAGCCAGCCGCCATTGGGTTGGCTTGAGATAAGGCTGACGTGCAATTCCTGCATCCCGTGGCTACAGACCGGGATATTGTGTTTGCGGCTCAGTGCAGCGACCTGAAGCCAGCCGGTGATCCCGCCGCAATTGCTCGCGTCTGGTTGGATGTAGCTTAGATTGGCGTCGTCAAAGGCGTATTCGTATTCATGGATGGTATGAAGGTTTTCCCCCATTGCAAGGGGCATGCCCGTGGCATCGGCGATCCGGCCAAACCCTTTATAGTCATCCGGGATGGTCGGCTCTTCGAACCATGTGATGTCCTGATCCTTGACGGCCGTTGCTAATGCGATGGCCTCGGTGACGGTGAGCGCATAGTTCGCGTCAATCATAAATGCCACGTCTGGCCCGATCAAGGCACGCACCGCTTTGATCCGCTCAATGTCCTCGGCCATCTCTGGTTTGCCAATCTTGATTTTGACGGCGTTAAATCCGGCGTCGAGATAGCCTTGAATATTCTTGAGCAACTTGGGCAGAGGGAAGTTTAGATCAATGCCCCCCGCATAGGCCTTGCAGCGATCCGAAGCGCCGCCCGCCATTTGCACCAAAGACTGGCCTGTGGCCTTGCCGCACAGATCCCAGAGCGCGATATCCACAGCCGAAATGGCGAAACTGGCGATGCCGCCGCGACCAACATAGTGAACGTGCCATTGCATGGCTTCATACAATCGTTCGATGTCACCAGCGTCCTGACCGATCAAAAACGGCGTAAGATCATGGTCAATCATCGCGGCAATCGCGCGCCCGCCTTTGCCACCAGTATAGGTGTAGCCGGTGCCAATCTCTCCGTCATCGGTGCGAATCGTTGCCGTAATAAGCTCAAAATGCGTGTGATCGCCGTGTTTTGCGTCGCTTAGAACCTCTTCAAGCGGCACATCAAACACCTGAACATCAATAGATTTGATCCGCGCCATGGCGACTCCCCCGAAATTCCCCTTCAAATCTGGTATACCATTTTTTAAGGGGGCGCAATTCTGGTATACCATTTAACGGAAATTTTCGGTTTTGGTAAGGTTTGGCGCGGTTTATGTTAATAATCGACCAAATTAGATCGCATTTTCACGGTCTTCGATGTGGTTTAACGCAATATTGGTTTTTTTCTACAAATCTCCGTTCGAACGATCACAGGCGGAGAAAGATATGAGCATTCATTCGTCCATGGAAAACGGCTCCAATCAGGGCTTCATGGCGAGCTATCTAGATGCACTCGGGCTGGTGGAACGACTCCACCGACTATTGCTCGATGTCATCAAGGATGAGTTCGAACGACTTGGCATTATTGATGTGAACGCGGTGCAAGCGCTGCTGTTGTTTAACATCGGTGAAAACGAAGTAACGGCGGGCGAGCTTAAATCGCGCGGCTACTATCAGGGGAGCAATGTAAGCTACAACCTGAAGAAGCTGGTCGAGATGGGCTATATGCATCACCAACGCTGCGAAATTGATCGCCGCTCGGTGCGTGTGCGTCTGACCCAGCGCGGCCGCGATATTTGCGGCATCGTAGAAGAGCTGTTCTTGCGTCATGCAGACGGCCTTCAGAGTAAAGCGGTCCTAAGCTCGGACGGAATTGACGAAATCACCACGGCGCTGCGCCGCGTTGAGCGTTACTGGACAGACCAGATCCGTTACATTTACTAGCGACTGCCACACGCCCTATTACATGCGTCACAGAACCGGACGTGTCGGGGCGGGTTAAGGATTGCGAGACAGGACCAGAATGGTCAGCTCGCGTTTCAATTTGCGGCTCATGGCGGACTGATAGTCGTCAAATCCGGTCGCAACTTCGACAAAGGCATCTGCACCTTGAATAACATATGTCCGAAAATATGCGCTTAGCGCTGAGACTTCGGTTTCCTGACTATCCCCCCCAATCACCAACCCATTTATTGTGACACCTTGCGGGGTCACGTCCTGAGGTCGTGGACCGGTATTGGATTCCCCGTCTCCGGAAATGTCGAGAACGTGGCGCCAGCATGTGGGGTGTTGCGCCAATAGGGTTGCGCCAAATTCTTTGGACCGCCCCAACGCTGTGGACGGCTCTCTCAAAGCCCGACCGGTTTTTGTCAATCGCATTGCGATGTTCGCCAAATCGTCGCGGCTGCGAATCTCTGTCCAGCGCTGCACGATCCGTTGCGATGTTGGGCCGCTCCATTCGTAAATCGCCAGACGGGCAGGGGCGTCGGGCAGGCTCAGAAAAGCCGCGACCACCTCTGAATCCATCAAGGCACCGGCCAACCCATCCAGCTGCAACCGATATTCGCGCTCATCAACGGAGCCCGACACATCAAGACCAAGGGCCAAGGCCTGCCGACATTCGGCCTGTGCCATCCCGGCCCAAAGACTAATCGCGATCCAGAGCCAGCGCCGCATCCCCAACCACCCGTGTTTCAATTTCACGATAAAGCTTGCGTGTCATCGCCCGCTCATACCCCGCATAGCCCTGCGCGGTTTCGATAAACGCGCCGGGGCCGTACAACACCTCATAGGTGAAATGATCGACCACATCCGGATCGGCCCCAAGAACCGCCAGCGCATTCACCGTGATACCCTCAAAGGGGAAATGCTTATATGCTAGCTCGGGCCAAAACCCGTCATTGGTGATCCCGTCACCAGAGAGGTCAATCACTTTGCGATCACACTCGGGCGCACGGGCCATGATCCCGGCCCCATAGCCAAGCGCATAGCCCAATGCCGTTGGAAACTTGTGGTTTGACCGCGTGGCCTGCATCACATGCGCGGCGGCTGCGTCAACATCCGCCTCCGAGCGCAACATCACCCAATCCAAGACGATCTTGGATTGGCGCCGTCCGCTCCATTCATAGATTGCCAGAGCAATCCCGCCGCCCTGAACAATCGCACCTTTGACATCATCAGATCGCAGCGCCGCGGCAAGGCCATTGCGCTGCAAAACATATTCGTCTGCATCCACGGACGAGGACACATCCTGCGCCAAAACCAACGCCAGAGGACAGGCCTGCGCCAAGGTCCCAAGGGACCAAAGCGCCAAGGCTGCCGCTGTGCGGATCACCAGTGACCCACGTTTTCCATGCTGGTCCAAGGCTCGGCTGGTTCTAGCGCCTCGCCTTCTTGCAACAGCTCAATCGACACGTTGTCGGGGGATCGCACAAACGCCATGCGGCCATCGCGAGGCGGGCGGTTGATCACCACGCCGTTGTCCATAAGATTCTGACACGCCTCATAAATATTGGGAACAGAGTAAGCCAGATGACCAAAGTGACGCGAATCTGATGGCAAGTCATCATCCCCGTCCCAGTTATAAGTGAGCTCAACCGGGCAATCTTCTTGGCCTTCGGGGGCCATGAAAATCAGCGAAAAACGCGCCTCTTCCACGTCGTGACGGCGGGTCTCTTTCAACCCAAGCAGCTTGTAAAACGCCATCGAGGCTTCAAGGTCTTTGACCCGAACCATAGTGTGCAAGTAACGGATGCCCATTGGAAATTCCCCTCATTTGCTACGACTCACACAGTGTGAGCGCAAACAATCCGGCCTCAGAATACCGATTTGATGCCAAGCCGCAAATCGGTACTTTCGGTTTCGTAAATCCCGTAGTTTGAGCCGCGATCGCGGTAGGTCAGCCCGATTTCCGGGGCAAACCCGTAAAAATCGACCTTGGGCAAAAGCACATCAATCGAGGCGCTCCATTCCTGATCGTGGCGGGTCATGTCGGTTAGGAAGGAAAACGGCGCATTGTCATAACCAATGTCGCGATAGCTTAGCGCGACGCGGGGCAACATGCCCTTGATGGGCCGCGCTTTGGAAAAGCTCAGCCGCGCGCCTTTGGTTTCATTCGCGACCATATAAAGGTCGGAATTTGTGTCACTAAACCAAGTGTCCAACCGCAACTGACCGCTGTTGAATTGCTTGCCAAGCGCCAGTCCAAATTCGCTGGTATGTAGATCACGATCCTTGGCCTGGACCAATGTTTCGTGACGCCATTCGGCGCGCGTGCTCATGGTGAGGCCGGGGGCCAGCATCCGACCATAAAACAGCCGCAGCGCCGCGACATTGGAAAAGCCTTCGCCGCGCCGCATGTTGTGTTTCAAATCAACGCCGGCACTGGCCAGCCAACCGGATTTCCCGCGCGCTTCGTAATCCAACGACACGCCAAAACTGTCTTCGCGGTAGTCGTTGTTTTCCGCATCCGGGTCAATCTTGCGGGAGTCATCGCTTAGCTCGGCGCGGGTGACTTCCACATCCGCCCCAAATTTCAATCGGCTGGTCCGGCTTAGCGGCACGCGATAGCTAAAATCGGCCTTAAGTCCATAGCGCAGCCCGCTAAGTGGCCGGGTGCCGGGAAACACGGTGATGCCGTTGATGTCGGTGCTCTCGTTCTTGGCTCCGCCATTTAAGTTGTCCGATGGTTCAAACGTCAGAGCAAGGTTGAGCCGCCATGGGGTCGCCCGGCGGACCCGGCGCAAATCCTGGACTGCGGCACCGCGCATCTGATCTTCGGGGGCGATATGGGCGGCACGACGCAACCAATACTGCGCGACGCCTTTTTGCCCGTTCGACGCCGAGGTCCCGGCCTGAACCATCGCGGCAAAAAACTTGTCCCGCTCTGTTTCCGATGTCCGCCAGGCCAGTTTCGCCGATCGGCGCGCATCTTGATGTTTGCCCAATTCCTGCTGCGCCCGCGCCTTGAGCAAAAGCCCCCGAACATCGCCCGGCGCACCCAAAAGCACCCCTTCGGACAAGATCAGCGCCGCTTCGGGTTCTCCGATCTGCAACATCTTGGCCGCAGCCGCACGCGCCTCGTCCAAAGACAGGCGCACTTCTTGGGCATAGGAAATATGGCTGCTCGCGGCGACAAAGGCGCAGGTCAGCGCCAGCCGCCGCAGCAAGGGGAGGAGCATGCGCATCACTCTACCGTGTGGCAATAAAGCCGCCGGTTTCGCGGACTTGCACCTCTACATAACTGCCGGTGTCGGGGTCGATGCCGATCGGACCGGTCCCCTCGACAACAACAACTCCGGCAATTTCTTCGCCATTTGGTCCGGCAAACAAACCATCCCAAGAGCCGCTGGCACCCGCCGTTGTGCCATTGTCGGTGTAAACCGTCGCATCGGCCGAGGCGATCGTCCAGTTGTCAAAGTTGATGTCAGTGTCGGTCAGGGTGATAAAATCGCCCACCCCATCAAGGTCGTTGATCTGTACGCCATTGGCATCAAAGAACGTCCGATCCGCGATAAAGCCGCCAACAACACCGGTATCATCAAAGTCTTCGGTGTCGACGCGCAAGGTGGCCGTGCCCGATACATATTGCATGATCGATCCATCATCGGGGTCGATGACCGTCCGCACAGCCGCATATTCTCCAGTGAAAACATAAGTCTGCTGATCATCGGGGAGCGCGCCAGAACCACTCAAACGCTGGGCCGCCGCGGCGCCGTACCCAAAGCTAACATAGCTTTCGGTGCCTGCGGTTCCGACTTGGCTATAGCCGTTGTCCGAAACCCGGAAGACGGCGAAATAGCTCGCTGGGCCGCTGGCATTTCGGTAGACGTTAAAGTTCGACGACCCGAAATTGTCCGAGATTGTCTTGTCTCGTTCATAGATATTGTCGTCGCCGTCAAACGGCATGTTGTTCAGCACCAGCTCGCCGGTGTCTGCATCAAACGACATTTCATTCGCGGTCAGCCGATCATTGTTCAGGCTATCCCCGAACACATTTGAGCTGTCCTCGCCATCCCCATCGCCGGTGGTCGACTCATCGGGGATGGTGTTTTCGTCGATAAGGGTGGTGTCATCGGGATCCAGATCGTTGATCGGATTCGATCCTTCCCCACTTGCACAAGCGGCAAGGACGCCCGCACACGCGAGCGCTACTAAATTGCGATACATCTGACTGCCTCAGGTCTTGCCCGTTTTATATTTTGTAAACAGCCTGCCTGCCCAAACCCCCGTTAGTCAATCATCTTTGCCGCCTTAGGGCCATGATTTCGCCGCAACTGAGGCAAATCTGTCGCCCATATATCGCGTTCCCCCATCCGCTCCCCCAATATATAGTGCCACTCGACTCATCTCGTGGGAAAGGAATCGCCATGCCCCTCTCGTCCGAACAGCAGGCCGAAATCGCAGCGCAACGCGCCGAAACGCACACCACCATGCGCGCCACGGCGCCGGGTATGGAGAAACACCTCTACACCGCCTATCCGGTTTTGGATCATGGTTTTATCCGCGTTGTCGACTATATGGGCGACGACGAAGCCATCTGTCAGGCCGCCCGCGTCTCATACGGTCGGGGCACCAAATCTGTTCAAAACGACGAGGGCCTGATCCGCTATCTCATGCGCCATTGGCATTCGACTCCGTTTGAAATGTGCGAAATCAAATTGCACGTCAAACTGCCGGTCTTTGTGGCGCGGCAATGGATTCGCCACCGCACCGCCAACGTCAACGAATACTCGGCGCGTTATTCGATCCTTGATCGCGAATTCTACATCCCGGCGCCCGATGCGTTGAACGCGCAATCGGTTGTCAACAATCAGGGGCGTGGCGAGGTCCTCGCCGGGGATGAAGCGCAGCGCGTTTTGAAATATCTGACCGAAGACGCCATGCGCGCCTATGACCACTACGAAGAGATGATTTCACAAGATGGCCAACAGGGGCTGGCGCGCGAATTGGCCCGCATGAACCTGCCTGCCAACATCTATACGCAATGGTATTGGAAGGTTGATCTGCACAACCTGCTGCACTTCTTGCGCCTGCGCGCCGACGCCCACGCCCAATACGAAATTCGCGTTTACGCCGACGAAATCTGCAAAGTCGTCGCTGACTGGGTGCCCTTTGCCTACAAAGCCTTCGAAGACTACCGCATGGGTGGCGCAACCCTCTCTGCCGGAGCCTTGGACGTCGTCCGCCGGATGCTCAAAGGCGAAGAGGTCACACAGGAAAACTCTGGCATGTCCAAAGGCGAATGGCGCGAGTTTGAGAAGGTATTGAACGACCCTGCCTAGGCTGGGTCAATTCATTCCATTAGAGCGACTTGAGTGAGGAAAGAGTCGTTTGTGCCTCTATGTACGGTTTTGCAGAAAGTGATCAACTGGACGAAATAATTGAGGATAAAGATCTCGGTTCTACGCTTGGAAGCCTAAAAACAGTAAAACCAAAAAGAGTTGGTTTCTACGAGGTCAATCCCAGTGTCTGACCCGAGGGAGGGGCATCACGCCGGCCCAATGGGCAGGCGCGCCTGACATCGGCGGGCTGATGTCTGTGTCTCAAACGATCTTCGGCGCGGTCCATTCGTGGGCTGCAAAACGGGCCGCCTCCCAATCTGTTGACGGCGTTTCGACCCAAACGGACTGTGCTTGCGGTTTTGGTCTCAGGGTGCGAGCCTAGCGCAAAGACTATTGGACCAGAGCGAGCCGCAAATGATCAGACCCACCGCACTTTTCACCAGCCCTTTCCTCATGTTGGCCCTTGCCGCCTGTGAGCCGGTGCCGACCGCCGATGGTGCCAAGCCACAGGGGCTCATCACTGTGCCAGAGGCCGTGTCGTCCATTGCCGCCACGCATCAGGACCTTTCGACAGCGCGGGTGCGGCCCCAAGATGGCTGCTACTGGTACACCCATGTTGGCCCGGTCGAGACAACCGAACTGCCGCTGCGCACCAAGAACGGCAGCCCGATCTGCACACGACCGTCAAGCTAAGGCTGCCAAGCCAAAGCGTTCAAGCCACCGCCGCGCCAAAGTTGGCAAGCTTGTGCTAAAGCTTGCCGCCGTCGGTTGGATAGAGATAGGCGGTGACGCCGGTGTCGACCTGATCGTAAAGCGCGTTGATATGCGCCATCACCATGCGCACACAGCCAGAGCTAGCGCGCGTTCCAATTGACCGTGGGGCCGGTGTGCCATGAACGCGCAGATAGGTGTCGCGATTGCCGACATAGAGGTACAGGGCCCGCGATCCGAGCGCGTTGCCGGGGCCGGGGTCCATGCCATCTACCCATTGGGCGTATTTGTCCGGCTCGCGGGCGATCATCGCGGGCGTTGGGGTCCAGCTTGGCCATTTTGACTTGCGTTTGATGGTGTATACACCCGGCTCGTATAGCCCGTCGCGCCCGATGGCCGCGCCATAGCGCATCGCCGTCCCGTCATCCTGAATGTGATACAAATAGCGCGCGACCGCATCGACATGGATGTCGCCGGGTTTCAGGCCCGGATTGGCCTTGACGCGAACCGGAAGGAACCGAGAAGGAAGGCCCCAGGGGTTGCTGGTCTCAAGGTCAAACCCCTCTGGCGTGATCTGCTGGTCCCATGCGTCCCAGTCGCTGGGCGCGGCGAAAGCGGGGCGGATGATCCCGGGCGTCGCCAGCGCGGCAAGTGATGCAATCATGGTGCGTCTGCTAAACATGGGAGACCTTTCGAACGTGTCAGACTGTTGCCGCCAATGAAACCGTGAAACGCAAGGTGGCTGCAACCACAATATGACCTCGTTCGGGCTTTTGGGCGGAACATGTCGCCGATCGCCGAAAAAGGTGGGCGCGAGGGGGCGGTGTTTGCGCGCAATCCGGGGGCGCGTTAACGAAAAAATTGTCTTTTCCCTGAGATGGGCCAAGCGGAAGGCTTTCGCGCCGGCAATCACCCCCAATTTCACATAGAATCGGACAGATTGCTATTTTTGCCCCGCTCTGGTGCCACAGAAATGCGACGCCAATCTCCCCTAGATGCGGGCGGTTTTGTACCAATTTCCCGTTGCGTCGCGTGCGACCGGCGTCATTAACGCCACCGTCCTGACCGCTAACCCCCTCTTTCACGCGCCGTGCAGGTCTGTCATACTGCCTGCCAAGCAACAGCAAAAATGAGCAGCGTTTATGGCCGAAGATCTCCTGTCTGGTGGTGACACTCCTGAATATGACGCCTCCTCCATTGAGGTTTTGGAGGGGCTGGAGCCGGTCCGCAAACGCCCCGGCATGTATATCGGTGGCACCGACGAACGCGCGCTCCACCACCTTGTGGCCGAGGTGCTCGACAACTCGATGGACGAAGCGGTTGCCGGTCACGCCAACCGGATCGAAGTCACCCTATTGGCTGACTATGCTGTTGAAATTAAAGACAATGGTCGCGGCATCCCGATTGATCCACACCCCAAGTTTCCGGGCAAATCTGCGCTCGAAGTCATTCTCTGTACCCTGCACGCCGGTGGTAAATTTGGCGGCGATGCCTATGAAACCTCGGGTGGTTTGCACGGGGTTGGCGCCTCGGTTGTGAATGCCTTGTCCGACAGTATGGTCGTCCAGGTTGCGCGCAACAAAGAGCTTTTTGAACAACGGTTTTCGCGCGGTATTCCCCTTGGTGGTGTTGAGAAAATCGGTGCTGCGCCCAACCGTCGCGGCACCACCGTCACCTTCCACGCTGACGAAGAAATCTTTGGTTCTCATAGGTTTAAGCCTGCTCGCCTGATGCAAATGGTGCGTTCCAAAGCCTATCTTTTCTCTGGTGTTGAGATCCGTTGGAAAACCGAAATTGACGATGGCACCACACCGGCGGAAAAAGTGTTTCACTTTCCCGGTGGGTTGGCGGACTACCTCACCGAAACACTCGGTAAATCAATGACACATGCCGAGAAACCATTTGCTGGCGTTGTGGATTTCAAAGAAAAGTTCAACACGCCGGGCAAGGTGGAGTGGGCGATCAACTGGACCCCATCGCGCGACGGGTTTATCCAATCTTATTGTAACACCGTCCCGACCCCCGAAGGTGGCACCCACGAGGCCGGTTTCTGGGCTGCGATCCTCAAGGGGATTCGCGCCTATGGCGAACTGGTGAACAATAAAAAAGCCAGTCAAATCAATAGGGATGACCTGATCACCGGCGGCTGTGCCCTTGTGTCCTGTTTTATCCGTGAACCGGAATTTGTTGGCCAAACCAAAGACCGCCTTGCCACGGTCGAGGCCCAGCGTCTGGTGGAAAACTCAGTGCGCGACCATTTCGATAACTGGTTGGCATCAGATACAAAATCCGCTGGTGCGATCCTTGATTTCCTTGTTCTGCGCGCCGAGGAGCGCCTGCGACGGCGTCAGGAAAAAGAGACCGCCCGCAAGTCGGCCACCAAAAAACTGCGCCTTCCCGGTAAACTAACAGATTGTTCCTCCAAGACGCGTGACGGGACCGAGTTGTTCATCGTCGAGGGCGACTCGGCCGGTGGCTCCGCTAAAGGGGCCCGAAACCGTGAGACCCAAGCGCTTTTGCCGCTCAAGGGCAAAATCCTCAACGTGCTTGGCGCGGCGTCAAACAAGATCGGGTCAAATGCCGAAATTCGTGATTTATGTGAAGCACTTGGCGTCAGTATCGGAACCAAATTCAACGTGGATGATCTGCGCTATGACAAGATCATCATCATGACGGATGCGGATGTTGACGGGGCCCACATCGCTGCACTTTTGATGACGTTTTTCTACACTCAGATGCGGCCGATGATTGATGCCGGGCATCTGTATTTGGCCTGCCCGCCGCTCTATCGTCTGACCCAAGGGGCCAAACGTATTTACGTGCCGGACGACGCTGAAAAAGAACGGGTTCTGGAAAAAGGTCTTGGTGGCAAAGGGAAAATTGACGTTCAGCGGTTTAAGGGCCTTGGGGAAATGGATGCCAAGGACCTTAAGGAAACCACGATGGACCCAAAAACCCGGACGCTTATCCGGGTCACGATTGATGAGGATGAACCGGGTGAAACCGGCGATCTTGTGGAACGCTTGATGGGCAAAAAGCCAGAGTTGCGGTTCCA
This sequence comes from Pelagimonas sp., assembly GCF_058892305.1. Lineage (NCBI taxonomy): Bacteria > Pseudomonadati > Pseudomonadota > Alphaproteobacteria > Rhodobacterales > Roseobacteraceae > Pelagimonas > Pelagimonas sp. Next base: position 6,423 of record NZ_JBZXVN010000048.1, on the reverse strand, counting down.
GTACATTCAGGAAAACGCCCGCTTTGTTGAGGAATTGGACGTTTAGGCGCGCGGTTGCATTGAACCGCTTGCCATTGTGCCTGGCTTAGGGGAACGTTGCGCCATGCGGTATGTGTTGCTTTTCCTTTTGGTGCTGACGGCGTGTGGGCGGCCTCTCACCCCGAATGAAACCGCGTATTTGCGCGCGATTCAGGGCGATCAGCTCGACACAAAACCGATCCGGATCACCAATGGCCATTTTGCCGGGTCGGTCACCTATCAAATTCCGGTCCGCCCGCGCACGACCTGTCAGGAACGCATATGGCCGCCGCAGGACAAGGCGAAAACGGTGACCGTATCTCCAGCGGCGTCGGTGGTGTTCAACAAAATCCTTTATCGCAAAGATCTGTTTGCGGAGGATTTCATGCCCGGGTGGCCAGAAAAGATTGATCTGTTTTATGCGATGCTTTTCGCCCATGAGGCCACGCATGTCTGGCAATGGCAAAACCGGGATCGAACCGGGTATCACCCGGTCAAGGCTTTGAAAGAGCACGCAAATAGTTCTGACCCTTACTTGTTCGATCCTGACAATACCAAGGGGTTTCTTGACTATGGATATGAGCAGCAAGGTTCAATCGTCGAGGAATATGTGTGCTGTCGGTTGCTTGACCCGTCTGCCCCGCGCACAGCCCGGCTGCGCGCGATGATTTCCAAGGAAATGCCGATTGATGGTCTTGATCGCGCCTTGGGGCAGGGGGTTGTTAGACTCCCTTGGGACGGTGTTCAAACCGATGGAATTTGCCGTCAAACGCCTCAGAAATGATCACTCAACATGTTGTATTTCCTTGATATAGGCAACCAAGTCGACCACCGGCTGTGACGTCAATACCGGCTGCCCGCTTGGGGCTTTCATCGGCACGTCAAAACGACCTTCAAAGTAGTCACCATAGACCGGCATGGGCGAGCCGTGGCTCACCAAGGGGTCACGCCCATCAATGCGTTTCACAACGCGTTCCAGCGGAAAGACCCCGCCGTTCGCCGCCGTTAATTCACGCAAATTCACCGGTTTGATCATCAAAACCCCGGCCATTGGCCCGTCACCGCGGCCTTCGAGGCCATGACAGGTGGCGCAATGAGTATGGTAATGTGCCCGCCCGATGTCGGCATCCTGCGCGATTGCAGGTGTCGCCAGGGCTAATGCAGATAGTGCCAGTTCGAGTAAAATGCGCATGGGTCATCCTCCTGTTCTACAACCTACTGTGGAGGGACCGGACAAAATATGCCTTGATCGGAGTCAAACGTTGCATCCTATCCCCCTTAGAAATCGGCAGCATTTTAGGCAATTCATTAACCTATTTTGGCAACCAGCCGGGGCTGGGATGGCCCCGGCTTACTCGTCAAAAGCAGCCAATTGATTGGCTACGGCTACCCCGCACTGCGCTCGTTACTCGGTGCGTTCCCCCCATAATTGGGGGCCGCAGCCGCACAAGATGGAACCGTAAACGTCCCAAGGGCAAACCCCCGGCAAAACCGAACCAGCCATCATGGGGACAGATAAGCAGGCAAGTGTTGAAATCTTCCTTACGCGGGTCTTGCAAAGGCGACCCAGATCACGAGGAGTGTTTACGTGAAAATGGCGCTGGGCGTTTGAAAACAAGTGTTTAAATGGCGGTTTGCGCCAAATTGCCCCAAGGCTCCCGCTGTCCACTTTTTAGAAACAATGGCCGGAATGAGGCATCTTAGGTCACAAATACCACTATCTTTGCTCAGCTATTCCGCATTCGTGCCGGAATCAGGGCGTTTCTAACACCTAAGCAAAACCGTTTTCAGAACGGTTGGCCACGCAATGTGGTGTGTATTGAGGTTAGGAGCGCTGATATGGCGACGTATACGGTCACAACATCGAACTGGAATTCCACGGCTTTTTGGTCGGGGATCAACGAAGCCTCTGGTGGGCACACGTTGGACTTTTCCGGTTTGGGCTCGGGCTATGCGGTCGAATTCGATGTGTTCAACGGTGAAATCACGCTATCGGATGGCACCGATACCTTTGTTGTTGGCGATGCGATATCTAGCTCGGCCGACGCCTTTATGGGCGGCTCAACGGTACTGACCAATTTCTCGACCGTTCTGGGGAGCGAGGGCGAAGATACCCTGATCTCTGGCACTGGAAGCGACACGCTCATTGGTGGCGGAGGGTCAGATACCTTTGTTGTTGGGGCTGGCAATGAAACCATCACTGGCGGTGAAACCGGCACTGATATGGACGTTGTCGATATCAGCGGTGCCGACGATGCTTTGAGCGTGACCTTTACCGGTAACGAAGCCGGGACATATAGCGATTCCGATGGTGACAGTGGTAGCTTTTCCGAGGTCGAAGGCTTTTTCCTCAGCTCTGGTGATGACACTATTGATGCATCCGCGGCGACAACGGATGGCGTCTTTGCGGTTGGACGTGATGGCGAGGATAGCCTGACCGGTGGCGGCGGCGACGACACTTTTGTTGGTGGGGCCGGGGCCGATAATCTAACCGGCAATGACGGTGCCGATAGCCTTTCGGGCGGTTTGAACGGCGACACGATTAGCGCAGGTGATGGTGCCGATAGCGTTGATGGCGGCTCTGGGAGCGACGAAATCACCTTGGGCGCAGGCGATGACATCGCTGCGGGTGGGTCTGGGCGCGACACCATTTCCGGCGGTGAAGGCAACGACACCATCTATGGTGACGATGCAGATGTTGGGGTTGATGCCGGCACATTGGCCAGCTTTGATTTCTCGACCATTTCCGACAGCGGCAACACCGGGACCGGTGTGATTGGCGAATACGCCGTCTATGACAATATCGGCACAACCAGTGACGGTACTGTTGTGCAGGCGCGCATGACAGTGCTGGATGCCGACGATCCCAATATCCAAATAGATTTCGGAACAAATTCGGTTTACCTGAACGGGGACGCCGAAAGTGCCGAAGGCAGCGGCGTGACCTTGGGCTTTGAGTTCTTTGATCAGGCAACCGGCGAACCGATCCAGATCAGCGGCGGCTTTACCTTCCACGATGTGGACACCACGGCGGAAAGCGTCACCGCTTTGTCGGCCGATGTGACCTCGGTCACTTTGTCGGACTCGCCGGTGTCCAATCTATCTCCAAGCGATAGCGGTGAACAATTGGCGGCGGCATCGGACAGCACAAGCTCCGGAAATGCCGACGAAAATCACTGGGCGCAATTCACCTATGAAGGTCAGCAACAGCTGGTGTTCGAAGTCACGTCGCGCGGGGCAGGTACGAACTATGCCTTTTCCACCGATGGGTTTTCTAATCCCGGTACCACCACCTATGCGACCCCTGAAAACCAAGACGACAGCATTGATGGCGGGGCCGGTGATGACCTCATTTATGGCATGGCGGGCAATGACACGTTGAACGGCGATGACGGTCAGGACACGCTGAATGGCGGTGTCGGTGACGATGAGATTGATGGCGGTGCCGACGAGGATGCCATCACCTTCGAAGACGGGTTTGGCAATGATACCGTGGCCGGTGGCGAAGCCGTGACCACGGGCACAGATTTTGACCGCCTCGACCTAAGCGGTATCACCGAAAATGGTGTGAGCGTCACCTATAGCGGCGGCGAAGCAGGGGCGGTGACCTCGGGCACGGATAGCATTGATTTCACCGAAATCGAGGCCATGACCTTGACCGATCAGGATGATGTCGTGACCGGAGCGGCCGGGTCTGAAGTGATTGATGCGGGTGCAGGTGATGATAGCCTAAGCGGCGCGGCCGGGGCCGATGACCTAAGCGGTGGCGCGGGTGATGACAGCCTTGATGGCGGTCTGGACGGCGACACATTGGACGGCGGTGCCGGTCAGGATACGTTGATTGGCGGCGGTGGTGACGACGTCATGACCGGCGGTGACGATCAGGATACGTTCCGCATCGAAGATGGTTTTGGCAATGACACCGTAACCGGTGGCGAAGGCGGCACGGACGATGACACCCTTGATCTTTCGGCGCTCACTTCCGGTGCGACCGTCGACATGAGCGGTTCCGAAAGCGGCAGTGTCACCAGCGGCGCAGACACTATTGGCTTTGCGGAAATCGAACGCGTCGATCTTGGCGCGGGGCGTGACACGGTTGTTCTTGCCGATGGATCAGGCAGCGACACGGTTGGCGCCTTTGACCTGACCGATAGCGGCGATGGCAGCACCAATGATCAGCTGGATGTCTCTGGCCTGACAAGCGACGGCGGCACAACGCCCGTCAATGTCGGCGATGTTGTGGTGAGCGATGATGGCAGCGGCAACGCGGTTCTAACCTTCCCCGGTGGTGAGGCGATTACCTTGATGGGCGTCGCCCCGACGGATGTGGATAGCACCGACGAATTGGAAAGCATCGGCATTCCAGCGGTTCCCTCGGCCTATGATTATGTGGTCGAAGGCACCGCAGCCGACGACACCATCGACAGCACCTATACCGGTGATCCGCAGGGCGACATGATCGACGCGGGCGATCATTCCGATAGCTCCGACGCCGATCTGGTCTATGGCTATGGCGGCGATGATCTGATCCAGTCCGGCGCAGATGCGGATACGGTTTATGGCGGCACCGGTAGCGACACGATCGAAGGCGGCCTAGGCGCGGATGACCTGCACGGCGATGCGGGGGACGACAGCATCAATATTGGTGGCGGCGACACGATCATCGGCGACGATGGCGACGATTTCTTTGCCGCTGATAGCGCGCTTTTGGATGGCACAAGTGCCACGGTCACCGGCGGTGAAAATGCCGAAACCGGTGGCGATACGCTGACCTCGGGCGATTACACCGGGTCGGTCACGGTCAACCTTGCGGCGGGTGATCCCGAGGCGGGCACCATGCAGCTTGGCACAACCACGGTGAATTTCTCCGAGATCGAACATATCGACACGGGTGATGCCGATGACAGTGTTGTTGGCGGTAGCGGTGATGACACCGTATCGACCGGCGACGGGGTGGATACTGTTGAGGGCGGCGCGGGTGATGATAGCTTTGATATCGGGGCCGGAGATGGTGAGGATGATCTGATCCGAATGAGCGACGGGGATGGCAATGATACCATCACCGGGTTCGAAGCGCCGACCTCGAATGGTGATGGCACCTATAGCCCCAATGATCAGTTGGACCTGAGCGGTTTGACCGACGACAGCGGCAATCCGATCTCGACCGAAGACATCGACGTCACCGACACAAATGGCGACGGTTCGGGTGACGCGATCCTGAATTTCCCGGATGGCACATCGCTTACGTTGGCGGGTGTTCCGGCGGCGGATGTCGAAGACAAGATCCAGCTTTTCGCCATGGGTGTGACCCTGTCACCCGGTGATTTCATTGTCGAAGGCACCGGAGCCGATGACCTGATTGATGTGGATTATTCCGGTGACCCGGAAGGGGATTACATCAACAACAACGACCATTCCGACGGCTCGAATGACGATGTGGTTTTTGCCGATAGCGGCAATGACACGGTGTTGTCGGGGGTCGGCGATGACAGCATCGAAGCCGAAGAAGGCGACGATAGCGTTGTGGCCGGGGATGGCGATGACACGGTGCGCGGTGGCGATGGGGCCGATACGGTTCTGGGCGGTGACGGCGATGACAGCGTGCGGGGCAATGATGGCGACGACAGCCTGATTGGTGGCGAGGGCAGCGACTCTCTCTATGGTGAGGTTGGCGAAGACTACGTCGAAGGCGGTGCAGGTGATGACACGCTCGAAGGCAATGAGGGCCAAGATACCCTTATTGGCGGCGCTGGCAATGACTGGATGCGCGGGTCCTATGACAATGACGTGCTCTATGGCGGCGAAGGTGACGATTTTCTTTGGGGCGGTTTTGGGGACGATACCTTCCACATCGAAAACAACTTTGGCAACGATACGGTGGATGCCGAAGGGGTCGCCGAAACCGATGGCGACACGCTTGACCTCTCGGCGGTGACGGACGCCCTTCGGATTGATCTCAGCCAAGCAAATGCCGAAGCGGGCACCGTCAGCGATGGCACCAGCACGCTCAACTTTGATGAAGTCGAAAACATCGTTCTAGGTTCGGGGACCGATACGCTTGTTCTCAAGGATTTGGGTGGGAGCGACACTGTCTCCGGTTTCGCCAGCCCAACCGACAACGGCGATGGCACCTATGGCGGTAATGACCTTTTGGATGTGACCGGCCTTCATGACGACGACGGCAATCTGGTGAACACCGATGATGTTGTGGTCAGCGATGATGGCAGCGGCAACGCGGTCCTGACCTTCCCCGGCATGGTGGTTTTGACGCTGGATGGCGTGGCCCCGGCCGATGTGGCCACTCCGGCTCAGCTGAACGCCATTGGCATTCCGATGGGTGCCGTTCCTAGCAACGACTATGTGGTGTCCGGCACCTCGGCGGGTGAGGTGATTGACACCGCCTAT